>JAFKKQ010000349.1 GCA_017304505.1 Hyphomicrobiales bacterium
CCGTCGACCCGTTTTTCTACCTCATCGGACTCCCGGCCGTCTTCATCATCGGGATCGGCAAGGGCGCCTTCGGCGGCGGGCTCGCCATCATCGGCGTGCCGTTCCTGATGCTGGTGACCGAGCCGATCGACGCCGCCATCATCATCGCCATCGTGGCATCGACCACCGACGTCTTCGCCCTCAAGGCGTTTCCGATGCGGACCTGGTCATGGCCGGACATCGTCTGGATCGCGCCCGGCATGGTGGTCGGGGTCGGGCTGGGCGCATTGTTCTTTGTGATGGTCGACCAGAGGATCCTGGTGCTGGGCATCGCCGTCGTAACGATCGTTTTCGCGGTCCGTTATTTCCTGCGCGAGCGGTTCAAACCGCAGACCGGCCTGCCGGTGTCGCCGCCAAAAGCGCTGATATTCGGCACGGTGGGCGGCTTCACCACCTTCATTGCGCACGCGGCCGCCCCGCCGATCTCGGTCTATCTGCTGCCTCGCGGCCTGTCGAAGACCGCCTATGCGGGAACGATGGTGGCGTTGCTGACCTTCAGCAACGCTTTCAAGATCATCCCCTACATCTGGTTCGGCTTTCAACGCCCGGAGGCGCTGTGGCAGGCGCTGCCGTTGCTCCCGGCCATCCCGCTCGGGGTCTGGCTCGGCAAACGCATGCACGACCGGCTGGACGCCAACCGCCTGTTTTTCTGGTGTTATCTTCTGGTCGGCGTGGCCGGTCTGAAACTCCTGGCCGACAGCGCGGCCAAACTGCTCGGCCATTAACCAAGCCCCGGTTCGGGGCATGGGCGCCCGGCGCTCGTCTTGACACTCCCGGCTCAACCCCCTATTTCCGGGCCTGATACTTAGCACTCCTAATATAAGACTGCTAAGTATCTGTCCTGTAAACGTTTTTCGCTCCACCCTCCGCCACTCTCTCGACGAGGAAAGCATGGCCAAGCTAAAGTTCCGTCCCCTGCACGACCGCGTGGTCGTCAAGCGCATCGACGCCGAGGCAAAGTCTGCCGGCGGCATCATCATCCCTGACACCGCCCAGGAGAAGCCTTCCCAGGGCGAGATCGTCGCCGTGGGCCCCGGCGGTCGCGACGAGAGCGGCAAGCTCGTTCCGCTGGATTTGAAGGCCGGTGACCGCGTGCTGTTCGGCAAGTGGTCGGGCACCGAAGTGAAGCTCGACGGCGAGGACCTCCTCATCATGAAGGAGTCCGACATCATGGGCGTGATCGCCTGAAGTCCAGCAACACCCGTTTTTCAGGAGTAAATTGAAATGGCTGCCAAAGACGTCCGTTTCTCCGGCGACGCGCGCGATCGCATGCTGCGCGGCGTGGAGACGCTTGCCAACGCCGTAAAGGTCACGCTCGGCCCCAAGGGCCGCAACGTCGTGATCGACAAGTCGTTCGGCGCGCCCCGCATCACCAAGGACGGCGTGACCGTCGCCAAGGAAATCGAGCTTGAGGACAAGTTCGAGAACATGGGCGCGCAGATGGTGCGCGAAGTCGCCCAGAAGACCAACGACAACGCCGGCGACGGCACCACCACGGCGACCGTGCTCGCCGCCGCGATCGTGAAGGAAGGCGCCAAGTCGGTCGCCGCCGGCATGAACCCGATGGACCTGAAGCGCGGCATCGACATCGCCGTCGCCGCCGTCATCAAGGACATCGAGAAGCGCGCCAAGAAGGTCGGCTCGTCCGCCGAAGTCGCGCAGGTCGGCACCATCTCCGCCAACGGCGACAAGCAGATCGGCAAGATGATCGCCGACGCGATGCAGAAGGTCGGCAACGAAGGCGTCATCACGGTCGAAGAGGCCAAGTCGCTCGACACCGACGTCGAGATCGTCGAAGGCATGCAGTTCGACCGCGGCTACATCTCGCCGTACTTCATCACCAACGCCGAGAAGATGATCGCGGAGCTCGAGGACGCCTACATCCTCCTGCACGAGAAGAAGCTTTCCGGCCTGCAGGCCATGCTGCCGGTGCTGGAAGCGGTGGTGCAGTCGGGCAAGCCGCTGATCATCATCGCCGAGGACGTCGAAGGCGAGGCCATCGCCACGCTCGTCGTCAACAAGCTGCGCGGCGGCCTCAAGGTCGCGGCGGTGAAGGCTCCGGGCTTCGGCGACCGCCGCAAGGCCATGCTGCAGGACATCGCGATCCTGACCGGCGGCCAGGCGATCTCGGAAGACCTCGGCATC
>JAFKKQ010000350.1 GCA_017304505.1 Hyphomicrobiales bacterium
ATCTGCAAATGTGACCGTTGGTTTCCCGATAGGCGACCTTGATTCTCCGATCTTCTCGAACATGACGATCGATCGTTTTGCGAACGGCCGGATCGGTCGAGGCATCGTCCGCGATACAGAGCTCCCAATAAGGGTAGAGCTGGTCGCGTACGGACTGGATGGCTTCGTCCAAGTGCTGCGGCTCAGGATTGTAGACAGGCATCGCCACTGAAATCAGCGGCTTTCGCGGCATCGCCCCGATATGACTTCTTATCCTCGCTCGCGCCGCATCATCCAGCGTGTCGTTTTGCGAGATCCATGCGTGATATGCAGTCCGCGACGTGATTTGCGCGGCGTCAGCAGAGCCGGAAAACATGCTGACGATCCGACGCAACAAGCGCCGCAAGCCACTCCAACCGTCATTCCGCCAGGCAAGCCATATCCGCGAAAAAGCACCGGAAACGCCGCCAGCGTTGGTGAGAAGCCCCGACGCCATTTCAACAAGCGATTTGAGCCTCCCCTCCTCTCTCACGCTCATACCTCCGCGCGATACCCTTGGTTCGCCGAACCGCTTTTCGACCCATACGACGCAACGTTTCGCGGCCGCCCGAGGTTTTGCACACATCGGCGTTTGCGGCAACGAGCCGTCACGACTCGCGCCGGACTTGATCCCGCGGCGCTGGAGTTGAAGAATGGCCTTCAACCCCCTTCCCTCGGACTTAAGGATCGACTCATGACGCGCGTCCCCGACATCACGTCTTTTATCGGCGAAGAAATTCCGGCCGGAAAATCTGGTTTTGAGTGGGTGCGCCCGCAAGACGGCCAGGTGGTCGGCCGCATCGCGGAGGCCGGCGCGAGCGGTGTCGATGCCGCCGTCGCCGCCGCCAAGTCGGCCTTCGCGGAGAACCGCAAGTCGCCCGCCCACAAGCGCATCGCCTGGCTCAAGGCCGGCGCGGCGGTGCTGACCAAGAATGCCGAGGAGCTGGCGACGCTGATCTGCGAGGATGTCGGCAAGCCAATCCGCGTATCGAAGTTCGAGGGCCGGCGCGGCGCGGAGTTCATGGAGGCCACGGTCGCGGCAATGACGCAGCTCACCTCCGAGGTGCTGCCGGTCGACATCACGCCGGCGGGCGCGGGCCATTTCGGTTTCACGCGCCGCCATCCCTACGGCGTGGTGGCCGGCATCATTCCGTTCAACGCGCCGATCAATCTCTTGATCCAGAAGGTCGCGCCCGCGGTGGCGGCGGGCAACGCCATCATCACCAAGCCGTCGCCGGCCGGCACGCGCACGGCGCTGCGCGTCGCCAAGCTGTTCCAGGAGGCCGGGTGGCCGAAGGGCCTGTTCACCGTGCTCACCGGCGACAAGGAAACGGCGGCGGCGCTGGCGGCGCATCCCGACGTGCGCATGGTGTCGTTCACCGGCGGCACGGTCGGCGGCGATGCGCTGGCGCGCGCGGCCGGCGCGAAGAAGTTCGTCGCGGAGCTGGGCTCGAACGCCGCCAACGTGGTGCTGGCCGATGCAGACCTCGACGAGGCGGCGAAGAAGATCGCGGGCGCGGCGTTCGAGGCGAGCGGGCAGCAGTGCATTTCCGCGCAGCGCGTGCTGGTCGATGCCAGCGTGCTCGACCGCTTCCTGGAGAAGTTCGTTGCCGCGGCCAAGGCGCTGAAGGTCGGCCGCGCCGACGATCCGGCAACGGACGTGGGGCCGATGGTGTCGGCGGCGTCGGCGGACCGCGTCATGGGCATGTGCCAGGACGCGATCGGGCGCGGCGCGCGCTACGCGCTCGAGCCCAAGCGCGACGGCGCGATGGTGTCGCCGGGCATCCTGGTGCAGGTGCCGTCCGCCGCGCGGCTGTGGTGCGAGGAGGTGTTCGGGCCGATCGCCATCGTCACGCCGTTCAACGGCGCCGAGGAGGGGCTGCGCCTCGCCAACGATTCGCCGTTCGGCCTGCAGGGCTCGGTGTTCACGCAGAGCCTGCGCGATGCCTTCCGCTTCTCGGAGGATTTCGACGTCGGCGCGCTGTGGGTGAATGAGGCGAGCCGCTTCCGGCTCGATCATTATCCGTTCGGCGGCATGAAGAATTCCGGCGTCGGCCGCGAGGGCGTGCGCTACGCCATCGAGGAGTTCTCGCAGGTGAAGTTCACCGGCATCAAAATCTGATTGGGTGGGGGGCTTGGCCACCCCCACGGAGGCGGCTCTG
>JAFKKQ010000119.1:0-13422 GCA_017304505.1 Hyphomicrobiales bacterium
GTACCTCGAACTGATGGAGCACGTGCTCGCCGATGGCGTCGAGAAGCGCGATCGTACGGGCGTCGGCACGATTTCGGTGTTTGGCCATCAGATGCGCTTCGATTTGGGCGCCGGCTTCCCGCTGGTCACCACCAAGAAGCTGCACCTGAAGTCGATCGTCCACGAATTGCTCTGGTTCCTGGCCGGCGACACCAATGTCAAATATCTCAACGATCACGGTGTGCGGATCTGGGACGAATGGGCCGACGAACGCGGCGACCTTGGCCCGGTCTACGGCCGCCAGTGGCGTTCTTGGCCCGCGCAGGACGGCCGCACCATCGACCAGATCGCCCATGTGGTGGAGATGATCCGAAGCAATCCGGACTCCCGCCGCCTGATCGTGACTGCGTGGAATCCCGCCGACGTCGACAAGATGGCGCTGCCGCCGTGCCACTGCTTGTTCCAGTTCTATGTCGCCCGTGGGCGGTTGTCGTGTCAGCTCTACCAGCGGTCGGCCGATATCTTCCTCGGCGTGCCCTTCAACATCGCCTCCTATGCGCTGCTCACCATGATGGTCGCGCAGGTGACCGGGCTCGCGCCCGGCGCGTTCATCCACACCCTCGGCGACGCGCACCTCTATCTCAACCACATCGAGCAGGCGCGGCTGCAGCTTTCGCGCGCGCCGCGCGCTCTGCCGACGATGAAAATCAATCCGGCGGTGCGCGATATCTTCGCCTTCCGCTACGAGGATTTCACCCTCGAAGGCTACGACGCCCACCCGCACATCAAGGCCGAGGTGGCGGTGTGAGCGCGGCATGGCCGCACCCCATCGCCATCGTCCTCGTGGCCGCCGTTGCCGACAATGGCGTGATCGGCCGGGGCAACGCGCTGCCGTTCCGGCAAGGCTCCGACCTCAAACGGTTCAAAGCCCTGACGATCGGCAAGCCGGTGGTGATGGGCCGCAAAACCTATCTTTCGATCGGCCGGCCGCTGCCGGGGCGCACCAACATCGTTGTCAGCCGCGATCCCGGCTTTGCTGTACCTGACGTTCTGGCGGCCGCGAGCCTTGACGCGGCGCTCACCGCCGCTCGTGGCGACGCGCTGCGCCGCGGCGCGGACGAGATCGTGGTGATCGGCGGCACGGACATTTTCGCGCAGACGATGCCCCTTGCCGATCGTCTTGAGATTACCCATGTGCACGCGCGGCCGGACGGCGATACGCACTTTCCGCCGATCGACCCGGATTCGTGGCGTGCCGTGGCGCGCAGCGAGCATTCGGCCGGCCCGCGGGACGAGGCTGCTTTCGACCACGTGACCTATGCACGGGCTTGAGTTTCGGGCGAATGGGAAAGATCAGTTTCGCCAGCACGTTGAGCCGCTCCGGCGCGATGCGTTGTAAGGTGCGGAGCGCTCCCCTATAACCTCATCAGCAAAACGGACCGCTGCCATTATGGTGGCCTCCGAGGAGAGATTTCATGCCGTGGAGCAATCAGGGCGGCGGGCCCTGGGGATCGGGCGGGTCCAAGGGGCCTTGGGGTTCTGGGCCGCAATCGTCCGGGCCGACCCCGCCCGACCTTGAGGAATTGCTGCGGCGCAGCCAGGACAAGCTCAGGACGGTGCTTCCTGGGGGCAATCTCGGCGGCCGCGGTTTCGCGCTGATCGCGCTCGGCGCCATCGTGCTCTGGGGCATCTCCGGTTTCTTCCGGGTCGAGCCCGACGAGGTCGGCGTCGTGCTGCGCTTCGGCAAGGAGGTCCGCGAGGTGCAGCCGGGCCTCAACTACCATTTGCCGTATCCGATCGAGAGCGTGCTTACGCCGAAGGCGCTGCAGGTGCGCAAGATCGATGTCGGCATGCGCATCGTCGACGATCTGCGCCGCGGCACCACCGTGCGCGACGTGCCGGAGGAGAGCCTGATGCTCACCGGCGACGAGAACATCGTCGATGTCGACTTCTCGGTGCTGTGGCGGGTTGATCCCAAGCCGGACAGCGTCGGCAAATATCTGTTCAACATCCAGAACCCCGAAGGCACGGTGAAGGCTGTGGCCGAAAGCGCCATGCGCGAGGTGATCGGCCGCTCCGAAATCTCGCAGGTCCTGACGATTCGGCAGCCGATTGAAACGGCGGTGCAGGACCTGATGCAGAAGACGCTCGATCACTACGGCTCCGGCATCCTGATTCAGCAGGTCCAGATGCAGAAGGTCGATCCGCCGCAGCAGGTGATCGATTCCTTCCGCGACGTCCAGGCGGCGCGTGCCGACCTTGAGCGTGCGCAGAACGAGGCACAGACCTACGCCAACCGCGTCGTGCCCGAAGCGCGAGGCAAGGCGGCGCAGATCCTGCAGGCCGCCGATGCCTACAAGTCGCAGACCGTGGCCGAGGCGATCGGCCAGACCTCCCGATTCACCAAGATTTACGACGAGTACAAGAAGGCGCCCGAGGTGACCCGCAAGCGCATGTATCTCGAAACGATGGAGCGCGTGTTGGGCGGCACCGACAAGATCATCATCGACTCCAAAGGCCAGGCCGGCAGCGGCGTCGTGCCCTATCTGCCGCTGAACGAGTTGAAGACGCAGACGAAGACGCAGAGCGGAGGCACGCGATGAGACTCGGTGTCGCCGGCGGCGTTGCCATCGTTCTCGCGTTTGTCGCGCTCGTGCTCGGCTATTCGTCGCTGTTCACGGTCTACCAGACGCAACAGGCGCTGGTGGTTCGGCTCGGCGAGCCGGTCGAGGTCGTGACCCAGCCTGGCCTGCACTTCAAGGCCCCGCTGATCGATAGCGTCATCGCCATCGACAAGCGCATCCTCGACCTGGAAAATCCGGCGCAGGAAGTCATCGCCTCCGACCAGAAGCGTCTCGTGGTCGATGCCTTTGCGCGCTATCGCATCGACCAGCCGCTGCGCTTCTATCAGACGGTCAACACGGTGCAGGGCGCCAACTCGCAGCTTTCGATTTTGCTGAACGCCTCGCTGCGGCGTGTGCTGGGCGAAGCCACGCTCACGCATGTCGTGCGTGACGAGCGCGCGCAATTGATGGCGCGCGTGCGCGAGCAACTCGACAAGGAAGCCAGGGTCTACGGCATTCAGGTGGTCGACGTCCGTATCCGCCGCGCCGATCTGCCGGACCAGAACAGCCAGGCAGTCTATCAGCGCATGCAGACCGAGCGGCAGCGTGAGGCCGCCGAGTTCCGCGCTCAAGGCAGTCAGCGCTCGCAGGAAATCCGCTCCAAGGCAGACCGCGACGTGACCGTTCTCGTCGCCGAGGCGACCTCAAAGTCGGAGCAGATCCGCGGTGAAGGCGATGCGGAACGTAACCGTATCTTCGCCGAGGCCTTCAACAAGGATCCGGACTTTTTTGACTTCTACCGTTCGATGCAGGCGTATGAGGCCGGTCTGAAGCACAACGATACCCGGATGGTGCTGCATCCGGATTCGGAGTTCTTCCGCTATTTCGTCGACCCGTCCGGCAAGCCGCACGAAAACGCGGCGCCAAGATCCAGCGCCGCCGGGGGAACGCCGCCACCAGCCGCCCAGTAGCAAGCAAGTCTCGGGGGCGCGCGACAGCTTGGCGGTGGGCGGCAATGTGGGATTTTCTGGTCGCGATCGGGTTGGTGCTTGCCATCGAGGGAATTCTATTCGCGGCCTTTCCGGGGCCGGTGAAGCGGGCGATGGAACATGTTCGGGAAACCCCCGACGGAATCCTGCGCCTGATGGGGATCGCTTCGGCGGTGATCGGTGTTCTTGTGGTGTGGTTGGTGCGGGGCTGAGCGGCGCGCGAGGCCGCTATTCCGCCCCAATCCAACGGTTCAGTCCCGGCCCCGGCCGCACCGATGTCGCCTCGGGCGTGCGTGATCTTGCGTCCGTCGCGTTCGGAATGTCACTGTCGTCGCAACGCTTTCCAGGAGAACTGAAGGCCATGGCCCGCCTGTTCCACGCTCTCGCGCATGCCGTCCGGCAACCGGCCCTGGCCGCGTTCGTCGCGGCCGCGCTCGCGCTGCCCACGCTCTCCGCACCGGCATTCGCGCGCGGGCCGGAGAACATCGCCGATGTTGCCGAGAAAGTGATCGACGCGGTGGTCAACATCTCCACATCGCAGAAAGTGGATTCCCGCGCCACGCCGATGCCGCAGTTGCCGCCGGGTTCGCCGTTCGAGGAATTCTTCGAGGAGTTCTTCAAGAACCGCCGCGGTCAGGGCGGTGACGACCAGACGCCCCGTTCGCCGCGGCGGGTGAATTCGCTCGGCTCCGGTTTCATCATCGATCCGTCCGGCGTGGTGGTCACCAACAATCATGTGATCTCGGAAGCCGATGAGATCACCGTGATCCTCACCGACGGCACGCGGCTGAAGGCCGATGTGATCGGGCGCGACCAGAAAACCGACCTTGCGGTGCTGCGCGTCAAGCCGACCAAGCCGCTGACGGCGGTGAAGTTCGGCGATTCCGACAAGATCCGGCTCGGCGAATGGGTTATTGCCATCGGCAATCCGTTCAGCCTTGGCGGTTCGGTCACCGCCGGCATCGTGTCGGCGCGCAACCGCGACATCAATTCGGGACCCTACGACAACTACATTCAGACCGATGCCGCCATCAATCGCGGCAACTCCGGCGGTCCGCTGTTCAACCTCGAGGGCGAGGTCATCGGCGTGAACACTGCCATCATCTCGCCGTCGGGCGGCTCGATCGGCATCGGCTTCGCCGTGCCCTCGAAGATCGTGCAGGCGGTGGTGTCGCAACTCCAGCAATACGGCGAGATCCGCCGCGGCTGGCTTGGCGTGAAGATTCAGCAGGTCACCGATGAGATCGCCGAGAGCCTGAACCTGAAGCCCGCGCGCGGTGCGCTGGTTGCCGGCGTTGACGACAAAGGACCCGCCAAGCCCGCCGGCATCGAGGCCGGTGACGTCATCGTCAAGTTCGACGGCAAGGACATCAAGGAGATGCGCGACCTGCCGCGCATCGTTGCCGATACGCCGGTCGGCCGCGACGTCGAGGTCGTTATCATCCGCAAGGGCAAGGAAGAGAAGAAGACGGTCAAGCTCGGCCGGCTTGAGGACGACAAGCCGGTCAAGGCGTCGGCCAAGTCCGAGCCGCAGCCGGAAAAGCCGGTCGTGCAGAAATCGCTCGGCCTGCAGCTTTCGGCCATGACCGACGAGGTGCGCAAGAAGTACAAGATCAAGAACTCGGTCAAAGGCGTCGTTATCACCGGGGTCGATTCCAACTCGGCGGCCGCCGACAAGCGGCTTGCCGCAGGCGCCACCATCGTCGCCATCGAGCAGGAGCAGGTGAAGGCGCCCGCCGACGTGCAGCGTCGGGTCGACTCGCTGAAGAAGGCGGGCAAGAAGACGGCCCTGCTGCTGGTCGCCACCGCCGAGGGTGACATGCTGTTCGTGGCCTTGCCGATCGAGTAAGCGGCGCGTCCGCGCGTGTTGCGAATGGGCGGCCGCGAGGCCGCCTTTTCGTTATGCGGATTCGGCGAATTCTGTGCGCGAATAGCCTTGCATGTAAAGCAAGGCGGTAAGATCGGCGTGGTCGATCCGCGCGGACGCCGCCGCCGCGACCGCGGGCTTGCCATGATAGGCGACACCCAAGCCGGCCGCCTCGAGCATCGGGATATCGTTGGCGCCGTCGCCGACCGCGATGACATCCGCGCGAGCCAGACCGAGACGCTGGCGCAGCCTGTTGAGCGTTGCGAGCTTGGCATCCTTGCCGAGGATCGGTTCCTGCACCGTTCCGGCGAATTTGCTGTCGCCGTCGACCATCAGGACATTGGCGTGGTTCTCGTCAAAGCCGATCGCCGCGCCGATCCGTCCGGTGAACAGCGTGAATCCGCCGGAGACCAGGCAGGTGTAAGCGCCATGCGCCCGCATCGTCGCCACCAGGGTCCGCCCGCCCGGCGTCAGCACGATGCGCTTGGCGATGACGTCGTCGACCACGGTGACCGGCAAGCCCTTGAGCAGCGCGACGCGCTCGCGCAGCGCCGGCTCGAAGGCGATCTCGCCGCGCATGGCGCGCTCGGTGATGGCGGCGACGTGGGCCTTCAGGCCGGCGTGGTCGGCCAGTTCGTCGATGCACTCCTGGCCGATCATGGTGGAGTCCATGTCCGCCAGGAACAGCCGCTTGCGCCGATGCTCCGTCGGTTGCACCACCGCATCGACCGGGCGTCCGGCGAGCGCGTCGCGGATCCGGTCGGCAAGTGCGCGTTGGTCATGGCTGCCATCCGGGGTAAAGGGGATATCGGCGGCGATGCCGGGGTCGAGCCACTTCGGGCTTTGGGCATGAGGCAACGCCGCGCGGGCGCGCTCGAGCGCGGTATCGTCGAGCGCAGGTGCGGCAGGGTTCGAGATCAGGGTTGCGATATGAGTCATGAAGCGCGCGGGCTTGGGGAGCGCGGATTGCGAAGGCGTGTGCTGCTTATTGCAGGCCCGACCGCGAGCGGCAAGTCGGCGCTGGCGCTGACGCTGGCCGAGCGGCTCGGCGGCATCATCGTTAATGCCGATTCCATGCAGGTCTATCGCGATCTTCGCGTCATCACCGCGCGGCCCACCGTGGACGACGAGGCGCGCGTGCCGCATCGGCTCTATGGTCATATCGATGCGGCGGAGAATTATTCGGTCGGCCGCTGGTGTGCGGATGCGCGGGCAACGCTGGCAGAGGCTGAGCGGGAGAGCCGGTTGCCGATCGTCGTCGGCGGCACGGGCCTTTATTTCAAGGCGTTGACCCAGGGGCTTTCGGCCGTGCCGCCGACTCCGCCCGAGATTCGGGCCGCTGTCCGCGCGCGCTGCGACCGTGATGGCGCGGCGGCCCTGCACGCTGAATTGGCGCGTCGCGATCCGGCGATGGCCGGGCGGCTCAAGCCCGGCGACCGCATGCGTGTCGCGCGCGCGCTCGAGGTTCTCGAGGCGACCGGGCGGTCGCTCGCCGACTGGCATCGCGACGGCATGCCGGCGATCCTCGACCCTGAAAGTGCCGTGAAAGTGTTTCTGGCGGTTGATCGGGCGGAACTGCACCGCCGGATCGACGAGCGCTTCGACGGCATGCTCGCGGCCGGCGCACTGGGTGAGGTGGAGGCGCTTGCCGCGCGGGGCCTCGATCCGATGCTGCCGGCGATGAAGGCCCACGGCGTGCCTTGGCTGCGGCGGCACCTCGCGGGCGAGATCGGCCTGGATGAGGCGGCCGAGGGGGGCAAGCGCGACACCCGGCGCTACACCAAGCGGCAGGCCACCTGGTTTCGCCATCAGATGCCGGGTTGGGCTTGGCTTGATGGGGAAGCCGCACTCCGGGACATCGAGCGGCAGTTTGCGGCCTGACGGTTTGTCGCCGTCGTGGCAATTTCGGCTTGACCGGAGGTCTTCCAGCCCGTATATCCGCCGCAACGAAATGCCGAAAGAATGGTTCTGTGCGCAACTTTATTACTAAATTGCTGATCCTCGTACGAAGGCGCGCCGTCGTGGGTGGCTAAGCCACCCAGGGCACGACGGTGCGCGGACAGGGGCTCTTGGGCCCCTTGTTGATTCCCGGATCGGCGATTTTCGATAAGCAGCGAGTGAGTGGAGCGGACGATGACCAAGCAGATGACCGGCGCCGAAATGGTGCTTGAGGCGCTTGCCGATCAAGGCGTGCAGCACATCTTCGGCTATCCGGGCGGCGCGGTGCTGCCGATCTATGACGCGATCTTCCAGCAGAAAAAGGTTCAGCACGTCCTGGTGCGCCACGAGCAGGGCGCGGTGCATGCGGCGGAAGGCTATGCGCGTTCCACCGGCAAGGTCGGCTGTGTGCTGGTCACGTCCGGTCCCGGCGCCACCAACGCGGTGACGGGTCTGGCCGATGCGTTCTGCGATTCCATTCCGATCGTCGTCATCACTGGGCAGGTGCCGACGCACCTGATCGGCAACGATGCCTTCCAGGAGTGCGACACGGTCGGCATCACGCGGCCGTGCACGAAGTACAATTACCTGGTCAAGACCATCGAGGATTTGCCGCGCGCGCTGCATGAGGCGTTCCACATCGCTGCGAGCGGGCGGCCGGGTCCGGTCGTGATCGATATTCCGAAAGACATTCAGTTCGCCAGCGGTACCTACACCAAGCCGCAGGCCATTCAGCACAAGGGCTATCATCCTCGGCTGAAGGGCGATCCCGCTGCGATCAAGCATGCCGTGGACTTGATGCAGCGCGCCAAGCGCCCGCTGTTCTACACCGGTGGCGGCATCATCAACTCCGGCCCGAACGCCAGCAAGCTGCTGCGCGAACTGGTCAAGCTTACCGGTTTTCCGATCACATCGACGTTGATGGGGCTTGGTGCTTATCCGGCCTCGGGTCCGGCGTGGCTCGGCATGCTGGGCATGCACGGCACCTGGGAAGCAAACTGGGCGATGCACGATTGCGATCTGATGATCTGCATCGGCGCGCGCTTCGATGACCGCATCACCGGGCGCCTCGATGCCTTTGCGCCGAATTCGACCAAGATCCACGTCGATATCGACCCGTCGTCGATCAACAAGAACGTCAAGGTCGACGTGCCGATCATCGGCGACTGCGCGCATGTGCTCGAGGAGATGGCCGCGCTCTGGCGCGCGGGCAAAGCATCGCCGGAGAAGAAGGCGCTGGCGGCCTGGTGGAAGGAGATCGACACGTGGCGGGCGCGCAAATCGCTCGCCTATCGACCCTCGAAGAGCGTGATCAAGCCGCAATACGCCATTCAGCGGCTTTATGAACTGACCAAGGATCGCGACACCTACATCACCACCGAGGTGGGACAGCATCAGATGTGGGCGGCGCAGTTCTACCACTTCGAGGAACCGAACCGTTGGATGACCTCCGGTGGGCTCGGCACGATGGGCTATGGCCTGCCGTCGGCGGTTGGCGTTCAGATGGCGCATCCGAAGTCGCTTGTGGTCGACATCGCCGGCGAAGCCTCGGTGCTGATGACCATGCAGGAGATGTCGACGGCCGTGCAGTACCGGCTGCCGATCAAGATCTTCATCCTCAACAACCAGTACATGGGGATGGTGCGGCAATGGCAGGAATTGCTGCACGGCGGCCGCTACGCCGAGAGCTACACGCACTCGCTGCCGGACTTCGTGAAGCTCGCCGAGGCGTATCACGCGGTCGGCATCCGCTGCGAGCAGCCGGGCGACCTCGACGACGCGATCAAGGAAATGATCGCTGTCGACAAGCCGGTGCTGTTCGATTGCCGGGTCGATCAGACCGAGAACTGCTTCCCGATGATTCCGTCCGGTCGCGCCCATAACGAGATGCTGTTGGGCGACAGCGGCGAGAGCGTCGAGGGCGCCATCACCGAAGACGGAAAGATCATGGTGTGACAACGGCTGCCATGCCCGCGCAGGCGGGCATCCGGTCGTCATGAGAAGTGGTTACTGGATCGCCCGGCCAGGGCCGGGCGATGACGCCGAGTAAGAGGAACGATTGTGAACAGCACCTCCCATTATCCCGCGGCCACTGTGATGGAGCGGATCGAGACCCACACCTTGTCGGTGATCGTCGACAACGAGCCGGGCGTGCTGGCACGGGTGATTGGGCTGTTTTCCGGCCGTGGCTACAACATCGACTCGCTGACGGTGTCGGAGACCGAGCACGAGAAGCACCTGTCGCGCATCACCATCGTCACGCGCGGCACGCCGATGGTGATCGAGCAGATCAAGAACCAGCTCGAGCGCCTGGTGCCGATCCATCGCGTGGTCGATATGACGCTGGTGGGGCTCTCGATTCAGCGCGAACTTGCGATGGTGAAGGTGCGCGGCAAGGGCGAGCACCGGGTCGAGGCGTTGCGGCTCGCGGACGCCTTCCGCGCTCGCGTCATCGACGCCAGCATCGGGAGCTTTATCTTCGAGATCACCGGGGCGAGCGACAAGGTCGACAGCTTCATCGGCCTGATGCTGCCGCTCGGGCTGGTCGAGGTGTCGCGCACCGGCGCCGTCGCCATCGGCCGTGGCGCCGAGGCGATGTGAGGGGCGGGGCCGTGGGGACGCCGGCGCGATCCGCCGCCGCTCCAGGCTTGCGGGGACTTGCCCCCGGTGGGGCGGCAACCTAGAAGCACCGGGGCGGAAACGCCACGGAATCCGATGAACGATGGCCGCCGGGGCGGTTGAACGAAGAGGGTATTTTGACCATGCGTGTTTATTATGATCGTGACGCCGACCTGAACCTGATCAAGGGCAAGAAGGTCGCCGTTGTCGGCTACGGCAGCCAGGGTCACGCGCACGCGCTCAACATGCGCGATTCCGGCGTCAAAGAGGTGGCGATCGCGCTGCGCAAGACCTCCGCGGGCGTGAAGAAGGCTGAAGCCGAGAAGTTCAAGGTCATGGAGGTGGCTGAGGCCGCCAAGTGGGCCGACGTGGTGATGATGCTGACGCCCGACGAATTGCAGGGCGACATCTACCGCGATCACCTCGCCGCCAACATGAAGAACGGTGCGGCGATCATGTTCGCCCACGGCCTCAACGTGCACTTCAACCTGATCGAGCCGCGCGCCGACCTCGACGTGCTGATGGTCGCGCCCAAGGGCCCCGGCCATACCGTGCGCTCGGAGTACCAGCGCGGCGCGGGGGTGCCATGCTTGATCGCGGTGCATCAGGACGCTTCGGGCAATGCTCATGACCTCGGCCTGTCCTATGCCTCGGCGATCGGCGGCGGCCGCGCCGGCATCATCGAGACGACGTTCAAGGAGGAGTGCGAGACGGATCTGTTCGGCGAGCAGTCCGTGCTGTGCGGTGGCCTGGTCGAGCTGATCAAGGCCGGCTACGAGACCCTGTGCGAGGCCGGTTATGCACCGGAGATGGCGTATTTCGAATGCCTGCACGAGGTGAAGCTGATCGTGGACCTGATCTACGAGGGCGGCATTGCCAACATGAACTACTCGATCTCGAACACCGCCGAATACGGAGAGTACGTCTCCGGTCCGCGTGTCATCACGCCGGAGACGAAGGCGGAGATGAAGCGCATCCTCGCCGACATCCAATCCGGTAAGTTCACCCGCGACTGGATGCTGGAGAACAAGGTTAACCAGACCTCGTTCAAGGCCACCCGCGCCAAGCTTGCCGAGCACGACATCGAGAAGGTCGGGGCCAAGCTGCGCGAGATGATGCCCTGGATCAAGCAGCGAGCATTGGTGGATCGGAGCAGAAACTAAGCGCGCGATTCGCAATTCGGCCTGTATTCGGAGGGGGCTTCGCGTCGCGAAGCCCCCTCCGCCTGTTTGGGCATCGCGTGGTGCCGCTGGCGTAAGGTGGGTTGAGCGCAGCGAAACCCATCGCGATCAGACTTGGTGCGTCTTGGCGCCGGGGTGTGGCGGCGTTGGTGTGTCCACGGCCTGCCGGCCCGCCCGCCGGGCTTGCCATGACAGTTTTATTACAGAATGATGACGCCAGTCCGCCACCGGCCGTATCAGGTCCAAACCCGGGCGCGGCTCCGGTGCCATGTCGACCGCCCCGACCAACAATCCCTGGAGCCTGAACGTCTTTCGCGTTCTTGGGCGCGATACGGTGGCGTGGGGTCTGCTGGCCGTTCTGCATCTTGCCGCGCTCGCGATCCTGATGGGAACCGAGGACGAGCTTGTCGGCCGTTTTGCATTTCTGTTCGCCTGGGGGCTTCTGAACAGCCTTTGGCTTGTCGTGCTGCGCCGGCCGGCGGCGGCGGCGGCGCTTTCTCTCGTCATGTTCGTGGTGCTGATCCTGCTTTCGCAGTTCAAGCAGAACGTGGTGTTGATGTCGGCCAATTTCGTCGACGTCATGCTGATCGACAAAGACACCGTCACGTTCCTGCTCACGGTCTTTCCCAAGGTGATCCCGGCGACCGTGATTGCAGCGGTGGTGGTTCTGCCGTTGTTGGCGCTGTGTTGGTGGGCCGATGCGTTTCGCGTGCGGCGATGGACGGCGGCGCTCGGAGCGGCTGCGTCGCTGGCGGCGCTCAGCGCACTCTCGCTCGCGGTGCCGATGGATCGCGAGAAGGCTTTCGCGTCCGCTGCTTACGTATCCGAGTTCATGCGCTCCGGCGTGCTGGCGATGGTGGATATTGCAACCCGTGGCGTGCTCGAATCCGACAGCTTTGTCGCGGACCGCTTGCCGCAAGTGGCACCGGTCGGTTGCCAGCCGGGCCAGCGGTTGCCGCATATTGTCCTTGTGCTCGACGAGTCGAGCTTCGACATCAGCACCGTGCGCGGCATCAAGGTTCCGCCGAACTACCGGAGAAGGTTTCAATCGTTCGACGGCAATTCGCGAGCGCTGATGGTGGAGGGCGCCGGCGGGCCGACCTGGTACACAGAATACAATGTGCTCACGGGGCTTTCGGCCAAGTCCTATGGCCGGTTCTCGAATTTCGTCACCCGCATCGCCGGAGGGCGCGTCTCCCGCAGCCTGCCGAACGCGCTGCGCCCCTGCGGCTATCGCAGCTACAGCCTTTATCCCTGGTACGGCGCGTTCCTGGGGGCGCGCTATTTCCAGAAGTCGATCGGCATCGACCGCTTTCTCGATACCAAGGACCTCGGCACGCGGAATGTCGAGCCCGACCGTTTCTATTACGACTTCACGGCTGACCTGATCCGCCGCGACGGCCGCGATCGCCCGTTGTTCGTGATGACCTACCTGATGGCCAATCATTTCTCGTGGGGGCCTCGCTACCGACCGGACCTGATGCCCGGCTGGCGCGACCTGGGCAACCCCGTGATCGATGGCGAACGGGTGGACGAATACCTGCGCCGGCAGGAGATGAGCGCGCGCGACTATCGCGCGTTCGTGGAACGTCTGCACAATGAATTTCCCAGCGACCCGTTCCTGATCGTCCGTTTCGGGGATCATCAGCCATTGTTCGCCAAGAAAATCATCGACCCGACGCTTGACGATATCGGCATCGGCCGGCGGATCGATGCCGGCGATCCACGCTATTTCACGACGTATTATGCCATCGACGCGCTGAACTTCCGTCCGGCCGATTTGTCACTCGCCTTCGACGGGCTCGATGCTGCCTATCTGCCGCTGATCATCCTGGAGGCTGCGGGGGTGCCGCTTGACGGTTCATTCGTCGAGCAAAGGCGCATCCTGAAAGAGTGCAACGGCCTGTTCTATCTTTGCGCCGGCGGCGCCAAGGTCCGGCGCTTCAACCGCATGCTGATCGATGCGGGGTTTATCAAAGGTCTCTGATCGCGAGGCGGCTACGGCAGCTCTCGCGATCAGCCGTTCGTCTTGAGATCGCTGTCAAAGCTTCGCCCTTTGCCGGCATGTCCGGCGACGGAACGGAACAGCGCAAGGAATTTGTCGGGATCGAGATAGCCCTGTGCGCGTGCGGTTTCACGTTCGCGCGGCGCTTTGCCGGCAAGGCCGGTGAGACTCTGGGGGAAGAACTGGAAGGTCGGCGTGTAGCGCACACCGTATTTCCGTGCGATCTGCTTTTCAGACAGCTTCTCGCCGTCGAAATCCGTCACTTGGCGCGAGCCGATGA
>JAFKKQ010000119.1:13477-15594 GCA_017304505.1 Hyphomicrobiales bacterium
GAGAAAGCTTTCGAGGAACCACGGCTCGGTGTAGTAGCCGTCCTCGGTGAGTGTGGCTTGGGCGCGCGCATCGTCACCGATGCCGGTGCAAAGTGCACCCGCGGCGGAGCCGGCAAGGAACACGCGGCGTGACAGCATGAGATGCCCCGGTGCGAATTGCGATGATGGAGGTATATTGAGCCCGGGGAGCGAACGGCAAGGGCCGCGGACGTTCAGCCGATCAAAACAAGGCGAGGAGCGATTTGACGCCTGCCGTGGGCCTCTTGCGACGCGCAAGACCCATTGATCCCGTTGTGCTATTCCAAGCGTGAACGAACGCGGGGGATGCGACATGGCCGGGCTTCTCGCGGGCCTGCGGGTTCTCGACCTCACCAACGTGCTGGCGGGCCCGTTCTGCTGCTATCAACTTGCCCAGCTCGGCGCCGAGACGATCAAGGTCGAGACGCCCGGCACGGGCGATCTGGCGCGCCAGTTGGGCGCAGACCCCGAGTTGAACCGCCGCCTGATGGGCGCATCGTTCCTGGCGCAGAACGCGGGCAAGCGGTCGATCACGCTCAACCTGAAGAGTCCGAAGGGGCGCGAGGCGTTCATGAGGCTCGTCGCCACCGCTGACGTGGTGGTCGAGAATTTCCGCCTGGGCGTAATGCAGCGGCTGGGGCTTGATTACGACAAACTCAAAGCGATGAAACCCAACCTGGTCTATTGCGCGATCTCGGGCTTCGGCCAGGACGGTCCGCTGCGGCTCAACCCGGCTTACGATCAGATCGTGCAGGGCCTGTCCGGCGTGATGAGCGTGACGGGAGACGCGCAGTCGGCGCCGTTGCGCGTTGGCTATCCGGTCGCCGACACATTGGGCGGCATCACCGCGGCCTATGCCATTGCGGCGGCGCTGTTTCGCCGCGAGCGCGGCGGTGAGGGGGAATGCATCGACGTGTCGATGCTGGAATCGACGCTGGTGGCGATGGGCTGGGTCGTTTCCAACTGGCTGATCGCGGGCGTGCGGCCGCAGCCGCTCGGCAACGAGAACATGACCGCGAGTCCCTCGGGCGCATTCCGCACCGCCGACGGCTTGCTCAACATCGCGGCCAACCAGCAGCAGCAGTTCGAGGCGCTCTGCAGGCTGATCGCGCGCCCGGAGCTTGCGGACGATCCGCGCTTTGCCGCGCGCGAGGACCGCAAGCGCAATCGCGCCGCGCTCAGTCGCGAGATCGAGGTGGCGCTTGCGTCGCGGCCGGCGGAGGAATGGTCAAAGCTGATGAATGCAGCCGGCGTGCCGGCGGGCGAGGTGCTCGATGTACCCTCGGTGCTCGAGCATCCGCAGATCGCCGGGCGGGAGCTGCTGCGCACGTTCGACGATGTGCCGGGCGTCGATCGCAGCGTCAGCGTGGTGCGTTCCGGTTTTCGCCTGGCCAGCGGCGATCCGGCGCCGGCTTCGCCGCCGCCTGCGCTCGGCGCGGACACGGACCGCATCCTTGCCGAGCTTGGCTATTCCCTTGCCGAAATCGAAGCGCTTGCCCGCGAGCAGGCGATTTAGGAGTGCCGCCGTGGCGACATCGCCCCCATCCAAACCTCCCTCCAAGAAGCCCCCATCCAAGCGTCCCGAACTCAGCCCGGAGGACTGGTGGTCGACGTCGATCATCGACATGGAGCCGGGCGCGATCCGCTTTCGCGGCTATGCCATCGAAGACCTGATCGGCCGGGTGGGTTTTGCCGACATGGTCTATCTGCTCACACGCGGTGAGCTGCCGCGCCCCGAGGTGGCGAAGCTTTTGGAGGCAGCCTTGGTTGCGGGTGTCGATCATGGCCCGCAGGCACCGTCGATTGCGGCGGCCCGCATGGCCGCGACCTGCGGCGTTGGCATCAACAACGCGATGGCCTCCGCGATCAACATGCTGGGCGATGTGCATGGCGGGGCAGGTGAGCAATGCGTGGCGCTTTACAACGCCATCGATGTGCGCGTGCGCGGCGGCGTCGATTTGGCCGAGGCGGTGACGCAGGAGATCGAAGCGCTGGCGCAACGCGGCATTCGGCACGTGCCTGGCTTCGGCCATCGGTTCCATCCGCTTGATCCACGCGCGCCGCGCCAGCGGTTACGATGAGATCGGACGAGCGTCGCG
>JAFKKQ010000120.1 GCA_017304505.1 Hyphomicrobiales bacterium
GCGACCTTCATCGCTTCATCCATCAGATTCGCCGCCGGTACGACGCGCGCGACAAGCCCGGCACGCTCAGCCTCGGCCGCCTCCATCATGCGGCCGGTCAGGATCAAGTCCATCGCCTTCGCCTTGCCGACCGCGCGAGTGAGACGCTGCGTGCCGCCGATGCCGGGGATAATGCCGAGTTTGATTTCCGGCTGGCCGAATTTGGCGTTGTCGGCCGCAATGATCATGTCCGCCTGCATGGCGAGTTCACAGCCGCCGCCGAGGGCGAAGCCCGCCACCGCAGCGATCACCGGCTTGCGCACACGGGCGATGTGATCCCAGTCGGCGCAAAAGTTCTCCATCGCCGCATCGGCGTAGGATTTGCCGGCCATCTCCTTGATGTCGGCGCCGGCGGCGAATGCCTTCTCCGAACCGGTGACCACGATGCAGCCGATGCCTTCGTCCGCGTCGAACGCGCGCAGCGCCTGCCCGAGCTCTTCGATCAGCGCGGCGTTGAGCGCATTAAGCGCCTGCGGCCGGTTGAAACGGACGATGCCGACGCGCTCCTTGGTTTCCGTCAGGATGTTCTGATAGCTCATGGTGCAATGGCCCACCGTTCCAGCCACGTCATATTTTCACTTAACGACGCCGAAAGATAACAGGTTCAAACCGATGGAACCGAACAATTTGCCGTACGTTATCGGCGGGTCAGAGGGAGAATCCAAAATGCGCAAGATGCTGATTGGAATTGCCGCAGTCGGCGCGTTGACATTTGCAACCGCTGCAAATGCGGGCCCAGGCGAGCGTACGTTGTCGGGCGCCGCGATCGGCGCGGGCACCGGCGCCGTCGTGGCGGGCCCCGTGGGCGCGGTGGCCGGCGGCGTGATCGGAGCCGTGGTCGGCGGACCGCGCATCACCCGGCACAGACATTGCTGGCATGACCGGCACGGCGTGCGCCATTGCCGCTCGCGCTAAACGCCCGACAACCTTGATGCGATCAAGCCCGGCCCCGTGCCGGGCTTTTTCGTTCTTGGCGCTGCATCACTTCTGGCACGTCGGACAGAAAAACGTCGAACGGCCGTTCTGCACGATGCGCTTGATCGTGCCCTTGCAGCCGCGCGTCGGGCACGGCGCTCCCTCGCGGTCATAGACCCGGAAATTGTGCGGGAAGTCGCCGAGCGATCCGTCGGTGCGGCGATGGTCGCGCAGCGACGACCCGCCGGCCTCGATCGCATCCTTGAGCACGGCCTTGATCGCGTCCGTGAGCCGCTCGGTCCGGCCGTTCGGCGCGCCATGCCGATCCGCAATGGTCGAAGCTTTGCGCCTGGGCGACAGATGCGCGCGACAGAGCGCCTCGCACACATAGATGTTGCCGAGCCCCGCCACGACCTTCTGGTCGAGCAGCGCCGCCTTCAAACTTGTGTTCTTGCCGTGACAGGCTTGCGCCAGCATGGCGGCATCGAAGGCGTTGCCGAGCGGCTCGGGACCAAGCGCGCGCAAGAGCGGTTCCTGGTCGAGCATCGCGCGCGGCACGAGCTTCATCGAACCGAACCGCCGCGGATCGTTGAAGCGGATTGTCGCGCCCGACGACATGCGGAACACCACATGGTCGTGCGCCGTGTCCTTCGAGCGGTCGTGATAATAATGGCCGGCGATTGTCTCGCCACGATCGAGCGCGACACGGAACGATCCCGACATGCCGAGATGCATCACCAGGACCTCGCCCGAGTCGAGATCGACGAGCAGATACTTGGCGCGGCGGCCGAGCCCGCTCACGGTGCGGCCTTTCAAGCGAGGCACAAAATCCTTGGGCAGCGGCCAGCGCAGATCGCCGCGATGGGCGACGACTTCGACGAAGCGCGCGCCCTCCATCACCGGCGCAAGCCCACGGCGCACGGTTTCGACCTCGGGAAGTTCAGGCATGTCGGATGATCGCACTCATGTCGGCCGCTTGCCGGCCGGCCCGCCCAAGGTAATGCGATTGTTGACAGGATCAATCATGGTTGACGCGCTCATCCTCCGTGAACCTGCTTTCGGCTTCCAGCCTCCGGCCGCCGCGTTAACCCAAATCCGCGTCCAAGCCGGTGCGCCGTTGTAGCGCTGCGCCGCCGGGCGGGCTACAAAGGCCCCGGCAGGATCGACCATGACCAATACCGCTGAAAAACAAGCCGATTTCGGCTTCCGCCAGGTGCCACTGGGTGACAAGCAGGGGCTGGTCAATGACGTTTTCCATTCGGTCGCGCGCCGCTACGACCTGATGAACGACCTGATGTCGGGCGGCCTGCACCGCGCCTGGAAGGATGCGCTGGTCACCGCCGTCAATCCGCCGCGACCGAAACAGCACCAAACGCGCCACGACCGTCAGCCGCAGCCGTTCGCCCTGCTCGATCTCGCCGGCGGCACCGGCGACGTGGCGCTGCGCGTGGCCGAGGCCGGCGGCACTGGCGTGCGCATTACCGTTGCCGACATCAATGTCGAAATGCTCAAGGTCGGCCGCGACCGCGCCGACCAGGCGGGGCGCGACATCGACTTCATCGAGGCCAACGCCGAGGAACTGCCCTTCCCCGACCGCAGCTACGACGCGGTCACCATCGCCTTCGGCATCCGCAACGTGCCGCGCATCGACCGCGCGCTCGCCGAAGCCCATCGCGTGCTCAAGATCGGCGGACACTTCCTTTGCCTGGAGTTCTCCGCCGTCGATGTTCCCGGCCTCGACCGGCTCTACGAGCTTTATTCATTCAACGTCATCCCCTCGATCGGCCGCGCGGTGACCGGCGACGCCGAATCCTATCGCTACCTGGTCGAATCGATCCGGCGCTTCCCGCGCCCCGAGCGCTTCGCCGATATGATGCGCGACGCCGGTTTCCGCCGCGCCTCGTTCCAGCGCCTCACCGGCGGCGTGGTGGCGCTGCACTCCGGCTGGCGGTTGTAGCCGTGCTTGTCAGGCGCCCCGCTTGATCTCCGCGATTTCCCATCTCGCCCGCCTGGCCCGCGCCGGCTTCGTGTTCGCGCGCGAGGGCGTGCTGGCGCTGGTCGACCCGGCGCCGCTGCCGCCGCCGGCACGCACGGCGCTTAAGCTCGCGCGCATCATCGAGCGGCACAACGGCACCAGCGCCGAGAATCGCCTGTCCGCCGCGCTGACCCGGCTCGGCCCGGCCTATGTCAAGCTCGGGCAGTTTCTCGCCACGCGGCCCGACGTGGTCGGGATGGCGCTCGCGCACGACCTCGAGTCGTTGCAGGACCGCATGGCGCCGTTCCCACAGGCCGATGCCGAGGCGGTGGTTGCCGCGGCGCTCGGCAAGCCGCTGACACAGGCCTACTCCACATTCGGCACGGCCGTGGCGGCTGCCTCTATCGCGCAAGTGCATCGCGCCGAGATCGCCTCCGATGAGGGCCCGAAACCCGTCGCGGTGAAGGTGCTGCGGCCCGACGTCGAGCGGCGCTTCGCCGTCGACATGCAAGCCTTCGTGTTCGCGGCCGAGAAGGCCGAGGGCCTGTCCGCAGAGGCACGGAGGCTGCGGCTGATCGAGACGGTGGCGACGATGCGCCGCTCGGTGGCGATCGAAATGGATTTGCGGCTGGAAGCCGCGGCGCTCTCCGAAATGGCCGAGAACACTAAGGACGACCCCGACTTCCGCGTACCGGCGGTGGACTGGGATCGCACCGCCAAGGATGTGCTGACGCTGGAGTGGATCGACGGCACGCCGCTCAACGACCGCGCCCGCCTCGAAGCCAAGGGCTTCGACTTGCCGGCGCTTGCGGCGGCGGTGATCCAGACCTTCCTGCGTCACGCGCTGCGCGACGGCTTCTTCCACGCCGACATGCATCCCGGCAATTTGTTCGTCGATGACGACGCGCGCCTGATCGCCGTCGACTTCGGCATCATGGGCCGGCTCGGACCGAAGGAGCGGCGCTTCCTCGCCGAAATCCTCTACGGCTTCATCACCCGCAATTATCTGCGCACCGCCGAGGTGCATTTCGAGGCCGGCTATGTGCCGGCGCACCACTCGGTCGAGAACTTCGCGCAGGCGATCCGCGCCATCGGCGAGCCGATCCACAATCGCACCGCCGAAGACATTTCGATGGCGAAACTCCTGATGCTGCTGTTCGAGGTCACGAGTCTGTTCGACATGCGCACGCGGCCGGAACTTTTGCTGCTGCAAAAGACGATGGTGGTGGTCGAGGGCGTGGCGCGTTCGCTTGATCCCAAGCTCGACATGTGGACGGTCTCGGAGCCCGTGGTGCGCGAATGGATGGAGCGCCATCTCGGCCCCGCCGGCCGCATCGAGAATGCCGCGCAGGGCGCGGCGGGTTTCCTTGCCGGCGTTCCGTCGCTGCTGGCGCGCGGGGCGACCCTGGTGGAGCAACTCGACGGCATCACCCGCGATGGGCTGGTGCTGGCGCCCGAGACCGTCGCCGCCATCGGTCGCGCCGAAGCGAAGCGAAGCCGCTGGACTGCGCTCGCGCTCTGGATCATTGCGGCGGTGCTTCTCGTGCTGCTGATCCAGGTCCTATGGGATTGATGCCGGCCTGATTGCATTGATTGCATTGCAATCGAATGCTAGGATGCGGGCCGGCTTTTCAACAACGAGACGCCGATGGCCAGCCTGACCGTCCGCCAGCTCGACGAGGCACTGAAGGCGCGGCTGCGATTGCGCGCCGCCCGGCATGGCCGGTCGATGGAGGATGAAATCCGCGGCATCCTTCGCAATGCCGCCGAACAGGACGAACCCGCACCGCCGCCCGCCGCCGCCAAGCGCGGGGGGGCGCGCGAAGGGTCGCGCCGGGCCTCGCCCGCACCGGATCGGACCCCCGCCGAAGATGCAGCGGCGGCGCATAAGCACATCCTGCTCGTCATCGGTGGTGGCATCGCCGCCTACAAGTCACTCGACCTGATCCGACGCCTTCGTGAGCGCGACATGGCGGTGCGCGTGGTGATGACAGACGCAGCGCAGAGGTTCATCACGCCCTTGTCTGTTGGCGCACTCGCCGGCGAGCATCCGCATGTCGACCTGTTCGACGCCAAAAGTGAATTCGACGTCGGACACATCCGCCTTGCCCGTGACCCTGACCTTGTCGTGATTGCGCCCGCGACCGCAGACCTGATGGCGAAGATGGCGTGCGGCCTTGCCGACGACCTTGCGTCGGCAGTGCTGCTCGCCACCGACAAGAAGATCCTGCTTGCGCCGGCGATGAATCCGAAGATGTGGGCGAACAAGGCAACCCAGCGTAATCTGGCGCAACTCGTTCGCGACGGCGTGGCGCTGGTCGGCCCGAACGCCGGCGAAATGGCGGAAAGCGGTGAGGTCGGTGTCGGCCGCATGGCGGAACCCCTCGACATCGCTAGGGCCGCGGCGACGCTGCTGTCGCAATCATCGGACGCGCTCAAGGGCCTGCGCGTCATCGTTACATCCGGACCGACGCACGAACCGATCGATCCGGTGCGCTACATCGCCAACCGCTCCTCCGGTAAACAAGGCCATGCCATTGCGGAAGCGGCCGCGGCCGCAGGCGCGGTCGTAACGCTGATCTCCGGTCCGGTGACCGTCGCCGATCCGCCGGGCGTCCGCGTGGTCAAGGTCGAGAGAGCGCGCGACATGCTTCGCGCCGCCGAGGCCGCACTGCCGGCTGACGTCGCGATATTCGCCGCAGCCGTCGCGGACTGGCGGTCCGCGACAAACAGCCGCGAGAAGATCAAGAAGTCCGGCAAGGAGGCGCCCGCACTGGCGCTGGTCGAAAACCCCGACATCCTCGCGACCATCGCGCGGCGCAAGTCGGGGCGGCCACAGCTCGTGATCGGCTTCGCCGCCGAGACGGAGCACGTTGTCGAAAACGCCAAAGCCAAGCTCGCGCGCAAGGGCTGCGACTGGATCCTCGCCAACGACGTTTCTCCGGAAACCGGCATCATGGGTGGCGACAGCAATACCATCCACCTCGTCACGCGAAGCGGCGTCGAACACTGGCCGCCGCAATCGAAAGGCGGGGTCGCCGCCGCGCTGATCGAGCGGATTGCGGCGGCGATCAAAGGGCGACAATGACATCGGTCAGATTGGAAATCATGCGGCTTCCGCACGGCGCGGATTTGCCGCTGCCGGCCTACCAAAGCGAGAACGCCGCCGGGCTCGATCTCATGGCCGCGGTGCCGGCAAATGCCCCGGTGACGATCATGCCGGGCGCACGCGCGCTGATCCCGACCGGAATCGCCGTCGCGCTGCCGATTGGAACGGAAGGCCAGGTGCGGCCGCGCTCCGGTCTTGCTGCGCGCAACGGCATCACCGTGCTCAACGCACCCGGCACCGTCGACTCCGACTACCGTGGAGAAATACAGGTCATTCTCGTTAACCTCGGAGGTGAGCCGTTCGCGATCGAGCGCGGCCAGCGCATCGCCCAGTTGATCGTGGCGCCCGTCTTGCACGCAGAATGCGTTGAATCCGACAATCTCAATCAGACCGCGCGTGGGACAAAAGGCTTCGGGTCAACCGGCCGGGAGCGGATTGACAAAAACCCCAAACATCGTCCGTAATATCGTACCGTTATACGGTATTACAGATTTGGACGGTGGATGGCGCTGCTTTCCCGCAAGGGCCTTTTGGCAATCGCCGCTGTGATAGACGTCGCGCTCAACGGACGGGGGCGGCCGGTCTCGGCGAAAATGCTCGCCGCGCGCCACTCCCTGCCGGCCCGGCACCTGGAGCCCGTGCTGCAAGCGTTGGTCCGGGTCGGGATCCTCAAGGGCATCCGCGGTCCTCATGGCGGCTACGAATTGGCGCGCGAGCGGCGCCGGATCACCGCCGACGAAATCCTGCGAGCCGCAGGCATGATCGAGGCCGCAGAGGATGCCGCCCTGGCTGAATCGACGCTGCTCAACGAAGTGGTGATCCCGGCCGTCGGCCAGGCGGAGCAGGCGTTCTCGGCCTCGCTCAACCGCATCAACCTCGACGACCTGGTGCAGCGCGCCGAGCCTTTGAAAGACGCGATCGCCTGAAAAGTCCCTTCCCGGGCCGATCTGCCGCAACACCTAGCGGCGGATCGGCATCGTTCACGATCTGGACTCTTGCGGCGGGATTCTCCTTGCGCGTAAAGTCTCAATGATTCGTGGGCGGTGGCGGCGCACGCTGCCGGCGCAGGGGCATATCGAACATGCCGGAAACGGGCCGGACGAGCGGCAAGCACGACGCTCCTCTGCGGCGCGGCGGATTTCTCGCCGGCGTTGCCGCGGCGATCGCGCTTGGCACGCTGTCTGCGCAGGCGCAAGTCCCCGAGCCGCCATTCAACGATTATCTCGGGGCATTCGCGGCATCGAGCCGCGACCAGATCGCCGCAACCGTGCTCACGCTCGGCGTTTTGCTGTTCGCGGTCGTGACCGCGATCATGCTGGTGCGCACGCGAATGCGCGCAGCCTCGTCGGAGGCCACGCTGCGCGACCGGATTGTGACCCTCAAGGCCGACCGCGACCGTGCCACGGCGCTGCTGCTCTCGGAGCCTCAGGTGCTGGTGTCCTGGGCCGCCGCCGACAACGAGCCGGACATCCTCGGCGACACCGCGCTCGTGACCGGAGTGGCCGTACCGCAACGGGTGCTGGCATTCGGCTCCTGGCTCGAGCCGGACAAGGCGCAAGCGATGGAGCGTGCGGCCGAGGCGCTGCGCGGCCGTGGCGAGGCGTTCGCCCTGGCCCTGAAGACCATCACCGGGCGCACGCTTGAGGCGAATGGCTGCGTGGTCGGCGGCCGTGCGGTGCTGCGGCTGCGCGAGGTCAGTGGAACCCGGCGCGAACTCGCCGAGCTTCACGCCCGCCACGAAAAGGCCGCAACCGAAATGGAATCGCTGCGCGCGCTGATCGACGCGCTGCCTGCACCAGTGTGGGTGCGCGACGCAGCAGGTTCGTTGTCATTCGTCAACGCCGCCTACGCCCATGCGGTCGAGGCCAAGGACCCGGCCGATGCCATTGCACGCGGCGTGGAACTGCTCAACCGGCCGGCCCGTGACGAGGCGGACCGCGCCCGCGCCGAGACGCGGCCCTACCGCGGGCGCACGCCGGCGATCGTCGCCGGCGCGCGGCGCAGCTTCGACGTGCTCGACATTCCCACGCGCGTTGGCAGCGCCGGCATCGGCATCGACGCCACCGAGGCCGAGGCGATGCGCGGTGCGCTCGACCAACTCGGCAACGCTCATCGCCGCACGCTCGATCAACTGGCAACCGGCGTCGCCATCTTCGGCGCGGACCAGCGCCTGGCCTTCTACAATACGGCCTATCGTTCGCTATGGGAGCTTGAACCGGCCTTTCTCGACCAGAACCCGACCGATTCGGCCGTGCTCGACCAGTTGCGCGCATCGCGCCGGCTGCCTGAAGAGCGGGACTTCCGCGAATGGAAGACCACGCTGCACGAAGCCTATCGCGCCACCGAGGCCGAGGAGCACCTCTGGCACCTGCCGGACGGCCGCACGCTGCGGGTCGTCACCACGCCCAATCCGCAGGGCGGCGTGACGTATCTGTTCGACGACGTCACCGAGCGGCTGCAACTTGCTCGCCGTTACGATGCGCTGATCCGCGTTCAGGGTGAAACGCTCGACAATCTGGCGGAAGCCGTCGCGGTGTTCGGCAGCGACGGCCGGCTGCGACTGCACAATCCGGCCTTCGCCGAAATGTGGCGCCTTGAACCGGCAGCACTGGCCGACCGTCCCCACATCGAGGCCGTGATCGAACGCTGCCGTCCGCTTTACGGCGACGAGCAACTTTGGCGGCGCCTGCGCACGACGATCACCGCAATCGAAGGCCGTGACAGCGTCACCGCCAAGCTGGAGCGCCTCGACGGCAGCGTGATCAACCTTGTAACGGTGCCGCTGCCCGACGGCGCCACGCTGGTGGCCTGTCTCGACATCACCGACACCGTCAACGTGGAGCGCGCGCTGCGCGAGCGCAACGAAGCGCTGGTCGCGGCCGACGCGCTCAAGGTGGATTTCGTCCACCACGTTTCCTACGAGTTGCGCTCGCCGCTGACCAACATCATCGGCTTCGCACACTTCCTCGGCGAACCCGGCGTCGGCACGCTCAACGCCAAGCAGCGCGAATACCTCGGCTACATCAACACCTCAACCACCGCGCTGCTCGCCATCATCAACGACATCCTGGATCTCGCCACCATCGACGCCGGCGCGATGAAACTCAATCTCGCCGAGGTCAACATCCGCCAGACGATGGACGCCGCAGCCGAAGGCATCAAGGATCGCCTGGTCAAGGACGACATCACGCTCGACATGCGCGCGGCGCCGAACATCGGCAGCTTCGTCGCCGACGACCGGCGCATCCGCCAGGTCCTGTTCAACCTGCTTGCCAATGCGGTCGGGTTTTCGCCGCCCGGCTCCAGGATCACGCTTACCGCCGAGCGGCAACCCGGTGCGGTGATCTTCTCCGTGACCGACAACGGCCCCGGTATCCCGCCCGAGGTCCAGGAGCGCGTGTTCAACTGGTTCGAGTCGCATTCCCAGGGCTCCGGCCACCGCGGCGCGGGGCTGGGCCTTTCAATCGTGCGCTCGTTCGTCGAACTGCACGGCGGCACAGTGATCCTCGATTCCGCCGTCGGCAGCGGCACCACCGTGACATGCCGGTTCCCGGTGGAGCGGCGGATCGAGCGAACGGCGGCCTAACCTCTTGTTTGGACGCGTTTTCTTAACGCGGACCGGTGCCCACTTCGCTCGAAAACGCTATAAAAATGTTGTCATTGCCCGGCATGCCGGCGATCCGTTGACAGCGACCGATGTTGACAGGACACCCACGGCACCAGAGGAAACGGCCGATGCTTCCGACCACCGCCGGCAGATCGAGCTACACCGTGGCGCTCGCCAACGAGCAGGCCACCGAACGGCTGGTGCTGGATATTGCCGCGGCTTTAGAGCCGGGCGACCTGATCACGCTATCCGGCGATCTCGGCGCGGGTAAAACCACGTTCGCCCGCGCCATGATCCGCACGCTTGCCGGCGACCCCAACATCCCGGTGCCAAGCCCCACTTTCACGCTGATCCAAAGCTACGACCTGCCGCGCTTTCCGGTCGTCCATGCCGACCTGTATCGATTGGAAGGCCCCGGCGAACTGGCCGAGCTCGGCTTCGAGGACCTGCCGAAGAACGCCGTGGTGCTGCTGGAATGGCCGGACCGGGCGGCCGGCTTCCTGCCGCCGGACCGCCTCGATGTCGCGTTTACGCTTTCGCCGCTGTCCGGCCCCGAACATCGCAACGCACGCATCACCGGCTACGGCGGCTTCGCCGCTCGCGCCGAGCGCATCGCCGCCATCCGCCGCTTCCTCGACGCCACCGTGTTCGCGCAGGCCGAACGGCAGCGCATCCAGGGCGACGCTTCGACGCGCAGCTACGAACGGCTGCAGGCCGGCGAGCAGCACGCCATCCTGATGAATGCGCCACGCCGGCCGGACGGTCCGCCGGTGCGCGACGGCAAGCCCTATAGCGCCATCGCCCATCTGGCCGAAGACATCGTTCCCTTCGTCGCGATGGCGAACGGGCTCCGCCACTTCGGATTCTCCGCACCGCAAATCTACGAGGCGGAGCTTCCCGACGGCCTGCTCATCCTCGAGGACCTGGGCTCGGAACCAGTGGTCGGCGGCACGCCGCCCGCACCGATCGAAGAACGCTACGCCGCCGCCATCGACACGCTGGCGGCGCTGCATCGGCTGAAGCTGCCCGCGACGTTGCGCGTCGCGCCGAACGTCAGCCACACGCTGCCGCCTTACGATATCGACGCCTATCTGATCGAGGCCGAACTCCTCCTCGACTGGTACCTGCCCCGGCGCGGCGTCGAAGCGACGGATGCAATGCGCACGGATTATGTCGCGTCGTGGCGCGACGCGCTCGCGGTGGCGGTCGAAGCCGCGCCCACCTGGGTGCTGCGCGATTTCCATTCACCCAATCTGATCTGGCTGCCGGAGCGGCAAGGCATCGCGCGGGTCGGGCTGCTCGACTTCCAGGATGCGATGATGGGTCCGCCGGCCTACGACGTCGCCTCGCTGCTGCAAGATGCGCGCGTCGACGTGCCGGAGCCGATGGAGATCGCGCTGCTCGGGCGATACGTCAGGCAGCGCCTCGAAAGCGAGGCGACCTTCGATCCGGCGGCGTTTGCGCAGGTCTATGCCACCGTGGCGGCGCAGCGCGCCTCGAAAATCCTGGGCATCTTCGCGCGGCTCGACCGTCGCGACGGCAAGCCGCAATATCTGCGACATATCCCGCGGGTATGGAGCTATCTTCAACGCTCGCTGGCGCATCCGGCTTTGGCGGCTCTTAAAGGTTGGTACGGCGCCCATGTGCCGGCGCCCGAAGCGGGACAACAAACGGCGGCCGGCGGCACCGGCACGACGCAAGGCTGAGGACAGATCAAGTCAATGACGGTGCCGCATGAGGTTGTCTTTCCCCGCGCCGCAATGGTGCTTGCCGCCGGCCGCGGCGAGCGCATGCGGCCGCTGACCGATACGTTGCCCAAGCCGCTGGTTTCCGTCGCGGGCAAGCCGCTCCTCGATCACGTGCTTGATCGCCTTGCGGCTGCAGGCGTCGAACGCGCGGTGGTCAACGTCCACTATCTGGCGGACCTGATCGAGAACCATCTCGCCGGACGCAAGGCGCCGCGGATCGTCATCTCCGACGAGCGCGCTCAACTGCTCGACACCGGCGGCGGCGTGGTCATGGCGCTGCCGGCACTCGGCCGCGCGCCGTTCTTCCACATCAATTCCGATACGATTTGGATCGACAGCGTCAAACCCAACCTTGAGCGGCTGGCCGAGGTGTTCGATCCCGCCACGATGGACGCCCTGCTGCTGCTCGCGCCCTCGACCGAGAGCATCGGCTATTCCGGCCGCGGCGACTTCGTCATGATGCCCGACCGCCGCCTGCGGCGGCGCGGCGAACGCGAGGTTGCACCCTTCGTCTATGCCGGCGCCGCGATCTTGCGCCCTGAACTGTTCGACGGCGCGCCCAAAGGACCGTTCTCGCTGACGCGACTGTTCGACCGGGCCGCCGAAGCGGGGCGCCTGCACGGGCTGCGCCTGGAGGGCGTGTGGATGCATGTCGGCACACCCGAGGCCATCGCCAAGGCCGAGGCCGCCATCAGGGCGAGCGCCGGCTGAGCGTGTCTATCGGCGGCGGCTGCGCTATGATTCGTCATGGCCGAGCGATCGCACGTCTTCACTATTCCGGCATCCACGCCGTTTTTGCCCACGCTGATCGATGCGCTGATGACGGGCCGTCTCGTGGAAGGCTTTCCGTCCGGACGCGACCCGCTCGCCCTGGCCGGAGCGACGATCTACCTGCCGACGCGGCGCGCCTGCCGTCTGGCGCACCGCGTTTTCCTCGATGTGCTGAAATCCGATGCAGCGATCCTGCCGCGCCTAGTGCCGATTGGCGACGTCGACGAGGACGACATTCACTTCGCCGAAGCGGCGACTGGCGATACCAGCGGCGAGGCGCTCGATCTGCCTGAGGCGTTCGGCGGGCTGGAGCGCAAGGTTTTGCTGGCGCGGCTGATCCTGCAATGGGCAGCCGCGCCGGAGATGCGCCGCGACAACGTCTCGCTTGTCGCCAACAGCCCCGCGGCCGCGCTGGCGCTTGCCGGCGATCTGGCGCGGCTGATGGACGACATGGTGATGCGGCAGGTGCCGTGGGACCGGCTCAACGATCTCGTTCCAGAGGAGCACGACGAACACTGGCAGAAGACACTTCGTTTCCTGAAGATCGCGCGCGACCAATGGCCGAACATCCTGGCCGCCCAAGGTCGCTGCGAACCCGCGTGGCGGCGCGACAGGCTGATCGCCGCGGAGGCCCGACGGCTGGCCGCAAGCACGAGCCCGGTAATTGCCGCAGGCTCCACCGGGTCGATCCCGACCACGGCAACACTGCTCGCGACCATCGCAACGCTGCCGCACGGCGCGCTGATCCTGCCCGGCCTCGACACCGAGCTCGATGCCGGAACGTGGAAGATGATCGCGGGTTCCGACGACGGAACCGAGCCCGCACACGGCCATCCGCAGTTTGCCATGCAGGCGCTGCTCGACCGGATCGGCATCGGCCGTGACGCGGTCAAGACGCTGGGCACACCGGCTCCGCACGGCCGCGAGCGGCTGATCTCCGAAGCGATGCGGCCCGCCGCCGCAAGCGAACTGTGGCGGCAGCGCCTGGCCCCCGCCGACTTCGCCGCGCATGCCGACGCAGCCCTTGCCAACATCGCGGTGATCGAAGCCGCCCATGCCGAGGAGGAGGCGCTGGCCATCGCCGTGACGTTGCGCGAAGCGATGGAAACGCCCGGCAAGACCGCCGCGCTGGTCACGCCCGACCGCACTCTGGCGCGCCGCGTGCTGGCGGCGCTGGCGCGCTGGAACGTGCCGGTGGACGATTCCGGCGGCGACCAAGCATCCGATGTGCGGATTCGACCTTCGCGCGACGGCGGCGCTCGAACGCGCCATTCTTCGCGGACCACGGCCGCGGCGCGGCACCGCCGGCCTTGAGCACGCGCTGACGACGTTCCGCGAGGAGCTCGACAAGCTGCGGCGCAAGGAGCCGTCGTCGCTGCACCGCTCCGATCCAAGCACGATGCTCGGCCATGCCGAACTGGACGCCGCCGCCAACCTGGTGCGGCAGCTCAAAGCGGCGCTCGCGCCGCTGGAATCGGCGCCGCGAAAGCCGATCGCGTTCACCGCGATGGCCGAGATGCATCGAGCCGCTTTGCACAAACTCGGCGGCACGACCGACGCGTTGGATCGCGCCTTCGACGAGATCGCCAAGGCCGACGCGCTCGATATCGAGCCTGCCGACTATCCCGAGCTCTTCCACGCGGCCACCGCCGACGTCCCGGTGCGCCCACCGGAGCTTGACGCGCGCGTGCGCATCTTCGGCCCGCTCGAAGCGCGTCTGCAATCCATCGACCGGCTAGTGTTGGGCGGTCTGGTGGAGGGCGTGTGGCCGCCGCAGACGCGCGGCGACCCCTGGCTCAGCCGTCCGATGCGCCGCACGCTCGGCCTCGACCTGCCGGAGCGGCGCATCGGTCTGTCGGCCCACGACTTCGCCCAGGCGCTCGGCGCGCCCGAGGTGATCCTGACCCGCTCGGCCAAGCTTGGCGGCGCGCCGACGGTCGCTTCGCGTTTCACGCAGCGGCTTGCCGGCCACAACCGGCCGCACGGCCGGAGCCAAAGCCGCCGCGCGAGGCGCGGCCAAAATCGCTGTCAGTGACAGAGATCGAGGTGTGGCTGCGCGACCCCTATTCGATCTACGCCAAGCATGTCCTGAATCTGCGTCCGCTCGATGCCATCGACACGCCGCCCGGCGCGCGCGACCGCGGCACCGTCATCCACGGTGCGGTCGGCGATTTTACCGCGCTTTTCAAAGACCGATTGCCGGACGATGTGGTGGCCGAACTGCTTCGCCTCGGCGAAGCAAGATTTGCCGCGCTCGAAGACTTTCCCGACGCCAAAGCATTCTGGTGGCCACGCTTCCAGCGCATCGCCCGATGGTTTTCCGGCTTCGAGCGCGAGCGACGCGCGGACCTCGTGCGGCTCGATGCCGAAATCCAGGGCAAGGTGGACATCCCAACGAGCGACGGCGTGTTCACGCTGCACACCCGCGCCGACCGCATCGAGCATCGCGCCGACAACACCTATGCCATCGTCGACTATAAAACGGGCCGCGTGCCGAGCCCCAAGGAGGTCCGTGTCGGCCTCTCGCCGCAGCTCACACTCGAAGCCGCAATCCTGCGCAACGGCGGCTTTAACGAGATTGCGAAGGACGGTTCGGTCAGCGAGCTGCTCTACGTATCGTTGCGCGGTCTCGAACCGGCGGGCGACAGGAAGCCGATCGAATGGAAAGACACCGTGCCGGATGCCGAGGCCGACCTCGCGCTTCGCCGCCTGTCCGACGTGGTCGCGAAATTCGACGACCCCGATACGTCCTACCTGTCGCGCGAACGGCCGATGTTCCAGCGGCGCGGCTTCGGCGATTACGATCATCTGGCGCGCGTCAAGGAATGGTCGCTGTCCGGCGGCGCCGATGACAGCGACGAGGGAGGCGGCGAATGAGCGGCCCCGCCATCCCGTCGGCTGTGATCGCCGACCAGCACGCGGCGTCCGATCCGGCAACGTCCGCATGGGTGTCGGCTAACGCTGGCTCCGGCAAGACGCACGTTCTCGCGCAGCGCGTCATCCGGCTGCTGCTCGAAGACACCGATCCGGCCAAGATCCTGTGCCTGACCTTTACCAAGGCCGCGGCCGCCAATATGGCGAACCGCATCTTCGACACGCTGGGCCGATGGATCGAGTTGGATGATGCCGCGCTCGATGCCGCAATCCATAAAACCGGCCTCAACGACATCGACCCGAAACGGCGGGCGCAGGCACGCCGCTTGTTTGCCTCGGCGCTCGAAACACCGGGTGGGTTGAAGGTCCAGACCATCCACGGCTTCTGCACGCGGCTGCTGCAGCAGTTTCCGTTCGAGGCCAATGTCGCGGCGCGCTTCCGCGTCATGGAGGACACCGAGCAAGGCCGCCTGCTCGATGACATCCGCCGTGCCGTGCTGCTCGAAGGCGCGCAGCAGCCCGACGGGCCGGCGGGCCGGGCGCTGGCCGCGATCATTCCGACAACCAGCGACGCAACATTCCAGGCGGCGCTGGACGAAACCATCGGCAAGCGCAGCGAGATCGCCGCATGGCTCGATCATATCGGCGGGCCGGACGCGGCGCGGGTTGCGCTGTCCGCGGCACTCGGGATCCGCGCCGAGGACACGCTCGAAGAGATCGAGGCCGCCATTGTCGATGGGCCGCACCTGCCGTCCGCGCATTGGGCCTCGGTTGCAGAGATTTGCCTCCAGAGCTCAAGCAGCGATCAGGCCCAGGGACGCCGGTTGGCAAACGCTTTGGCAGGGACCGGAGCGGCCCGTATCGACGCTTATCTTGAGGTGTTCTTCACAGGCAAAGACGGGCTACGAAAAAGCTTCATCACCGCACCCCTAAAAAAAGCCAAGCCGGACTTGGCGCAGCGGCTGGACGACGAGGCCCGTCGCATCCAATCGCTCTGCGAACGCCGCCGCGCCGTGTTGACGCGCGACCGCACGCTGGCGCTGCTTTCCATCGCACTCGAGGTGATGAACCGTTATGCCGCGGAAAAGAACCGGCGCGGCGTTCTCGATTACGATGACTTGATCGCACGCACCGGCGAGATGCTTGAGCGCGTCGAATCGGCCTGGGTGCATTACAAGCTCGACCTCGGCATCGATCACTTGCTGATCGACGAGGCGCAGGACACGAGCCCGCGGCAATGGGACATCATCAGGCGGTTCGTGGCCGAGTTCACAGCGGGCGCCGGCGCGCGGGCAACGGTGCGGCGTTCGATCTTCGCGGTCGGTGACGACAAGCAATCCATCTTCTCGTTCCAGGGCGCCGCGCCCGAAGCATTCGCCGAAATGCGGCAGTTCTTCAAGATGGCGCACGACGACGCCGGCCTGCCGTTCCGTCCGATCCTGTTCAAATATTCCTTCCGGTCCGCCCCCGTCGTGCTCGATGCCGTCGATCAGGTGTTCAAGCAACCGGCGGCACACGCCGGCCTGACCATCGATCCCGAGCCGACCGTGCACGCGGCTGTGCGCGCCGCAGCGCCGGGGCTGGTCGAGTTGTGGCCGCTGGTCAAGCCGGAGGAGCGCGAGCCGATCGATCCGTGGGACGCACCGTTCGATACGCGCTCCGAGACCAGCCCGCGCGTGAAGCTGGCACGACAAATCGCAACAGCGGTGAAGACCTGGCTTGACCGTGGCGACATGGTCGGCGACGGCGACAAGCGCCATCCGGTGCGCGCCGGTGACATCCTCATCCTGGTGCGCCAGCGCGGCGCGCTGTTCGAGGCGGTCATCCGCGCCGTCAAGGCGGCAGGCATTGCCGTGGCCGGCGCCGACCGTCTGGTGCTGACCGAGCACATCGCGGTCATGGATCTTCTGGTGCTGGCCGATGCGCTGCTGCTGCCGGCCGACGATCTGGCGCTGGCGACCGCGCTCAAGAGTCCGCTGTTCGGCCTGTCCGAACAAGAGTTGTTCGAATTGGCTCACAATCGCGACGGGACGCTCGCCGCCGCGGTGCACCGGCAGCGCGCCGACATCGCGGAACGGCTGAACGCGCTTGGCCGCGCCGCGCGGGGCCTGTCGCCGTTCGGGTTCTACGCGGACCTGCTCGGGCCGGGCGGCGGCCGCAAAGCCTTCCTGTCACGGCTGGGGCCCGAGGCAAACGACGCCATCGACGAATTCCTCAGCCTCGCGCTCGATTACGAAAGCCGCGAGACGCCGTCGCTGCAAGGCTTCGTCGATTGGATCCGCACGGCATCGGCCGAGATCAAACGCGACATGGAGATCGCGCGCGACGAGGTGCGGGTGATGACCGTGCATGGCGCGAAGGGCCTCGAAGCACCGGTTGTGGTGCTGGCCGATACGACAACGCCACCGGGTGGACCGGCCCAGCGCCAGCCGCGGCTGTTAGCGTTGCCCGCTTCCCATGCCCCGCCCGGCACGCCCAGCGGCATCGTGTGGATGCCGAGCAAGACCAATGACACGACGTCAACCGCAGCCGCCCGCAACGCTGCGGCGATCGCCACGGAAAACGAATATCGCCGCTTGCTGTATGTGGCGATGACACGCGCCGCCGACCGGCTGGTGGTGTGCGGCGCGGTCGGCAAACAGGCCGCGCCTCCGGGCTGCTGGTATCGGCTCGTCGAACAGGGACTGGAAACGTCCGGCC
>JAFKKQ010000492.1 GCA_017304505.1 Hyphomicrobiales bacterium
GTCCAGGAACGACGACAGCGCGCCCGTCAGCCAGAAATAGGCGAGATTGTTGGCTGAGCCGTCGGGATTGCTGACCAGCGCCAGCACGGGAGCGAACACGCCGTTGCTGCCGGCGTGGAGCATGGCGATCACCGGCACCAGGCACGTGAAGATGCAGGCGAACAGGATGGCGACCTCGCGGATCGGCCCCCAGGAGAATTCGTTGCCGGTGCGGCATTCCCGCCCGGTCAACGCCAGGGAGGCGACGACGACCAGAACAAACACCGCGTCGCGAACGATATTCTGAAGCTCGATCTCGATGCCGAGCAGAGGAATCGTGACGCCGGGCTTCCACCATGCGCTCATCAGGATGGCCGCAACGACGATGCCGATCAGCGCGAAATTCACGCAGCCGTGCAGCTTGAGCGGCGAGTCCGGCGTCGGATCGAAAGGATGCGCCTGGCGCTTTTCGCGGCGATGCAGGAACCAGTCAAGCGCGACAAAGACGACAAGCAGGATCGCGGCGACGAACAGGGTTTCGCGGAACAGGTGGGTCACGGGCCAGAAGAAGTCGATGCCCCGGAGGAAGCCGACGAACAGCGGCGGATCGCCCAGCGGGGTCAGCGCGCCGCCGACGTTCGACACCAGGAAGATGAAGAAGATCACAGTGTGCGTGCGGTAGACACGGTCGTCGTTGGCCCGGATCAGCGGCCGGATCAGAATCATCGACGCCCCGGTGGTGCCGACGAGACTCGCGAGGGCCGTTCCGCAGATGAGCAGGATGGTATTGGCCGCAGGCGTTCCGCGCAGGTTGCCTTCGAGATAGATGCCGCCGGCTGCGACAAACAGCGCCAGCAGCAGGAGGATGAAAGGCACGTAGTCGAGCAGCAGCACATGCAGCAGCGCCCCGGTCGCCGTCGCAGGAGCCTCGATGAAGTAGAGCGGCACGACAACGCAAGCGGACCAGAACAGCGCAAACTTGCCGACATGATGCTCCCACAGGTGTGGAAACAGCAGGGGGCCGGTCGCAATCGAAAGCAGAATGCCGACGAACGGAAGCGCCCAGAGGATCGACAAGTCCTCGCCGTGCAGGCTTTCGGCCGCGTGTGCGGGATCGGGTAAGAACGCGACCATGCCCACCGCAGCCGCGGCTACAGTGCCCGCTATGAGCGTGCTCTTTCGACCCATGACCCGATCTCCGATGCCTCGCGGCAAGCTTCGTCACCGCGGCGTGCAAGTCAATGCGACTTCGGCTGCGAACTGCGGTATCGTCCGTGACTGAAGAAACGTCTCAAGGAGGGGACCGTGACCAATCGCTTCGTCAACCCGAAATCCATGCCGGCGCCGCGCGGCTACACTCAGGTGGTCGAAACCAGTGCGCCCGGCCGCACTATTTATCTGTCCGGCCAGCTTGGCATGACGCCGGCCGGTGCGTTTGCCGGCGCGCCGGGTGATTATCGGGCGCAGGCCACGCAGTGTTTCGAGAATCTGAAGGCCGGGCTCAAGGCGGTCGGCGCGGGCTTCGAGCACGTTGTGAAGATCACAAATTTTTTTGTCGATATGGATCACTTGCCGGCGTTTTTCGAGGTGCGCGACCGTTACGTGAACACCAAGGCGCCGCCGGCCTCGACCGCGATCCAGATCGGCCGGCTCGCGCGCGAAGGTGCGCTGTTCGAGATCGAAGCGGTGGCGGTGGTGCCGGACCGCGCGGCAAGGACGGCAGCGAAGCGGGGCGCCGCCAAGCGCAGCCAGAGCAAACGCAGCCCGGTCAAGCGTGGTGGTGCCAAGAAAGCAGCTCAGAGAACGGCGCGGAAGACGAAGACCGGGCGCCGTTAGAGGTGCGTTCACGCGAATCGCCCACAACCGCGCCATGCCGAGCTTCGTTTATGTCCTGGGGTGCCGCACGCCGGGCCGCTGTCTCACCTATGTCGGGTGGACAACGGACGTCGAGCGGCGCTTGGCCCAGCATAACGCCGGCACCGGCGCGCGCACCACGCGCGGGCGCGGCTGGGTGCTGCTGTACACCGAGACATTCCGGACACGCCGTCAGGCGATGAGCCGCGAATGGTACCTCAAGCGGGATCGCAAGCTTCGCAAGGCGTTGGCAAAGGGACTCTGAACGATGGAATGTCGCGCCGATCTGTG
>JAFKKQ010000121.1 GCA_017304505.1 Hyphomicrobiales bacterium
TCGTCTGCGAGGCCGAACTCGGCGCGATGATGACGGATCGGTAGTTCCGCTCATGTCGCGTATTCATCCTCTTGCTCATGTCGAACCGGGCGCTCGCATCGCGGACAATGCCGAGATCGGCCCGTTCTGCGTGATCGGTCCGCACGCTGAAATCGGGCCTGGCTGCCGCCTCATCGCCCACGTCCACATTGCCGGCCATACGACGCTCGGTGCGCGCAGCATCATTCATCCTTACGTCTCGCTCGGCGGGCCGCCGCAATCGCAGAGTTATCACGGCGAGCCGACGCGACTTGAGATCGGCGAGGCTTGCGATCTGCGCGAAGGCGTCACGATGAATATCGGCACCGTCGCCGGCGGTGGCCTCACCAAGGTCGGCGCCCGCGGCTTCTACATGGCCAACGCGCATGTCGGGCACGACTGCATCGTCGGGGACGATGTCGTGTTCGCCAACAGCGCGACACTCGGCGGCCACTGCGAAATCGGCGATCAGGTGTTCATCGGTGGTCTTTCCGCCGTGCATCAATGGACGCGCATTGGGCCGCAGGCGATGATCGGCGGTGTCAGCGGCGTGCGCGGAGACGTGATCCCGTTCGGCCTCGCCAGTGGCGATCAGGCGCGCATGATGGGCATCAATGTCGTCGGCATGAAGCGGCGCAAATTCGAGCGGACGACGATCGCGGCAGCGCGACAAGCCTATCGCGAGATTTTCTTCGGCACAGCCAGCCTTGACGATCGGCTGCGCACAGCCGAGGAGAAATTTGCCGGCGAACCGGTCGTCGCGACGATCATCGCCTTCATCCGTTCGCGTGAGCATCGCTCCTTGTGCCGGCCGACAGGAACGGATACGCGGGCGTGATCGAATGTCACCGCACGAGGATACCGGCAACGTCTCTTCCTCTGCTCCACCTGCCGAATTGAACGCCGACACGACGCTGACGATCATTTGCGGCAGCGGACCGTTACCGGCCGCCGTCGCCGACGCAGCGATCCGCCGCGGCCGTTCTGTTTTCCTCATCGCCATCGAAGGCTGGGCGGACGCGCCCGCGATCGCACGTTATCCGCATGCGTGGATCAAGCTCGGGCAGTTCGGGCGCGTGTGGCGTCTTGCGCGTGCGGCAGGCTCCCGCGACGTCGTTTGTATCGGCGGATTGGTGCGCCCCGCCGTCAGCGCCTTGCGTCTCGATTGGGAGACGATACGTCTGTTGCCGAAGCTGTACCGGTTGTTTCGTGGTGGCGACGATCATCTGCTTTCCGGGCTCGGGCGTATCTTCGCGGAGCGTGGTTTCCGCATGGTGGCGGCGCAGGATGTGGCGCCGGACATCCTCGCGCCCGAGGGCGTGCTGACACGCCGCCGGCCGACGCAGCGCGAGACGGACGACGCCGCATTTGGGTTCGCGCTGCTCGACGTGATGGGACCGTTTGATGTCGGGCAGGCGCTGGTCGTCGCCGAACGGCGCGTGCTTGCGGTCGAGGCGGCAGAAGGCACGGATCAGATGCTGCAGCGGATTGGCGAGCTACGCGCGAACGGCCGCATCAGCCTTCCGGTCGGGCAGGGCGTTCTCGTCAAGGCGCCGAAGCCGCAGCAGGATCGCCGCTACGATCTGCCCTCGATCGGACCAAAGACGGTGGAGATGGCTGTTGCCGCCGGGCTCGCAGGCATCGCCGTGCGCGCCGGCGGTGTCATCGCCGTCGATCCTCTCGGCATGACGGCGGCGGCCGACAAGGCCGGGATTTTCATCGCCTCGATAAATGCCGTTCCGGCGAGTTCTTCGTGACGACCGAACCGGCAGCCGGGCGGGACAAGCCCTTGAGGGTCTTCCTCGTCGTTGGCGAAGAGTCCGGTGACCACCTCGGCGCCGGGCTGATGCAAGCGCTGAAGCAACAATGCGGCGGGCACGTCACCTTCGCCGGCGTTGGCGGCCAGGAGATGGCACGCGAAGGATTGGTGAGCCTGTTCCCGCTTACCGACATCTCACTCGTTGGGTTCACCGCGGTGCTGCGGCAATTGCCGCTGGTGCTGCGCCGCATCCGCGAGACGGCAAACGCGGCGATCGCGGCGGCGCCGGACGTCGTCGTCATCATCGACAGTCCGGACTTCACGCATCGTGTCGCGCGCCGTATCCGCGCCGTGCATCCCGATATTCCGATCGTCGATTACGTGTCGCCGTCCGTATGGGCGTGGCGGCCGGGACGGGCGCGTGCGATGCGCGCCTATATCGATCATGTCCTCGCGCTCCTGCCGTTCGAGCCGGGGGTGCATGCGCGCTTGGGCGGGCCCGCGTGTACTTACGTCGGCCATCCGCTGGCAGAGCGGGTCGATGAATTGCGCCCGAACGTGAGCGACGCGAAACGGCGCGGAACACCGCCGCCGATCGTGCTCGTGCTTCCCGGCAGCCGCCGCGCGGAACTGCGTAATCTGATCGCCGTCTTCGGCGAGACGATCGAGCGCCTGCGCGCCGAATCCGGTCCGTTCGAATTGGTGCTGCCGACCGTGCCGCATCTGCTGAACGATGTGAAAGCGGCCGTGGCACACTGGAATCCGGCGCCGCGCATTCTTGTCGATCACGACGAGAAGCGCGCCGCCTTCCGTCAGGCGCGCGCGGCTTTGGCGGCGTCCGGCACCGTTACGCTCGAGCTTGCGCTCGCGGGTGTTCCGATGGTCGCGGCCTATCGTGTCGGCGCACTCGAGGCGGTCATTCTGCGACGTCTTATTCGTGTGCCGACGGTGATCCTCGCCAACCTTGTGATCGGCGAGAACATCGTACCGGAATTTCTGCAGGAGGATTGCACTGCCGAACGCCTGAGCGGTGCTCTGGCGCCGCTGCTGCGCGATGGTGCTGAGCGGCAGCGGCAATGTGATGCCTTCGCGAAACTCGACGCGATCATGCAGATCGGCAGCGTTTCGCCGAATACGCGCGCCGCTGAATGTGTCGTCGCGGTTGCGTCCGCCGCGCGCGCGCCGCACGGGCGCACCATTTCGTAAGACTTGAAGCGAATTTGCGGCGTGCGGTCACAAAAGAATCGCCGTGCTGTCGCGGCTTCTTCGCACAATCGGCGTATGCCCAGGGCTCAATGAAAGGTGAGGCGGGCATGCTTGCGAAGGAGGAGAATTAACATGGGCACGGTCATGATCCGATGTCCGAGAACCGGACGCGCCATTCCAACCGGAATCGTTTCGGACAGAATCGAATTCCGCCGCAAGGCGGTCTTCATTGGGCGCACGTATTGCGCTGCATGCCGCGCAGAACATGAGTTCTTCGCACGCGAGGCCTGGGTCGACGAGCTCGACAGCCGAACCGCTTCTGAGGCTGCTTGACGTATTGATTTCTTGCCGGCGTGGCGCTTGGCGCCACGCCTCTTTTCGCCAAAGGAAAAGCCGCGATCCTGGATCGCGGCTTTTTTATTGCGTTGGCTTCGCGTTATTTTCTCTTGTCCGCTTTCACATAATCGCGACGCGTCATGCCCGTATAGAGTTGCCGCGGACGGCTGATCTTCTGGCCCGGATCTTCGATCATTTCTTTCCACTGCGCGATCCAGCCGACGGTGCGCGCGACCGCGAACAGCACCGTGAACATGCTGGTCGGGAAGCCCATCGCTTTCAGGGTGATGCCGGAATAGAAGTCGACGTTCGGATAGAGCTTCTTCTCGATGAAATACTCGTCGTGCAGCGCAATGCGCTCGAGCTCGAGAGCGATCTGCAGCAGCGGGTCGTCGCGATGGCCGGTTTCGCTCAGCACCTCGTGCGCGGTTTTCTGCATGATCTTGGCGCGCGGGTCGTAGTTCTTGTAGACGCGATGACCAAAACCCATCAGCCGGAAGCTGTCCTTGGGATCTTTGGCGCGCTTGATGAATTCCGGGATGCGCTCGACGCTGCCGATTTCGCCGAGCATTTTCAGCGCCGCCTCGTTGGCGCCACCGTGTGCAGGGCCCCAGAGCGCAGCGATGCCCGCGGCGATGCAGGCGAATGGGTTGGCGCCGGTCGAGCCCGCCAGCCGCACTGTCGAGGTCGAGGCATTCTGCTCATGGTCGGCGTGCAGGATGAAAATACGATCCATTGCCCGCGCCAGCACCGGGTTGGGCTTGTATTCTTCCGAGGGCACCGCAAAGCACATGCGCAGGAAATTCGTCGCGTAGTCGAGATCGTTCTTTGGATACACGAACGGCTGGCCGACAGTGTATTTGTAGGCCATCGCGGCGAGCGTCGGCATCTTCGCAATCATGCGGATCGACGCGACCATGCGCTGGTGCGGATCGGAGATGTCGGTGGAGTCGTGATAGAACGCCGATAAAGCCCCGACGCTGCCGGTCATCACCGCCATCGGATGCGCGTCGCGCCGGAAGCCCTGGAAGAACCGGCTCATCTGCTCGTGCACCATCGTGTGGCGCGTCACGCGATAGTCGAAGTCGGCCTTCTGCGCCGTCGTCGGCAACTCGCCGTACAGCAGCAAGTAGCAGGTTTCCAGGAAGTCGCCGTGCTCCGCCAGTTGCTCGATGGGCACGCCACGGTAGAGCAGCACGCCCTGGTCGCCGTCGATGTAGGTGATCTTGGACTCGCAGCTTCCGGTCGACGTGAATCCCGGGTCGTATGTGAACATGCCGGTTTCGGCGTAGAGCTTGCCGATGTCGATGACGTCCGGCCCGATCGTTCCCTCGTAGATCGGGAATGACCAGCTCTTGTCACCGACGGAGAAATTTCCGGTCTTGAGATTGGTACCGGGTTTGGCGTCCATGATCGTACCTCGATACCGCCGACCCCGCGAAGACGGTGATTTGATTATACTTTCGCGCGTGCGGAGTTCGCGCAGGTGCCCAGGAAATGGGGTATCGCATCCGGTTGTGCGCTGCAAGGTGGGCGCGCGGGTCCTCCGGCAGTCAACCCGTGAGCGACTGATCGCGCAGGCGGGCCAGGCTTTCGTCCCGCCCCAACACGGCGAGGACGTTGAAGATGCCGGGAGACGTCGTCCGTCCGGTCAGCGCGGCACGCAGCGGCTGCGCCACCGCCCCGAGTTTGGCGCCGATGCCCTCAGCAAACGCGCGCACCGCTTGTTCTGCCGCCGCAGCCGTCCAGGGATCGACCGCCTCGAGGGCGGATGTGATCCTGCCGAGCAGTGTACGGGCGTCCGGCGTCAGCAGGGCCGTGGCCTTGTCGTCGAGCGCGAGCGGGCGGGCCGCCCACACGAAGCTTGCCGCATCGAGGAGTTCGACCAAAGTCTTGGCCCGCTCCTTCAACTCCGGCATGGCGGCTATGACCTGCTGGCGGACAGCGGGCGTCAGCCTGGCCGCAATCTCGGCCCCTTGCGGGAGGTGCGGCAGCAGGGCATCGAGAGCGGCCATCAGGTCGCCGTCGCTGCTGGCCCGCATGTAGTGGCCGTTGAGGCTCTCGAGCTTGGTGAAATCGAAACGGGCCGGCGACCGGCCGATCTGCGGCAGGTCGAAGGCCGCGATCATTTCCTCGGTGGAAAAGATTTCCTGGTCGCCGTGGCTCCAGCCAAGCCGCACCAGATAGTTGCGCATGGCTGTTGGCAGGTAGCCCATCGCCCGATAGGCGTCGACGCCGAGTGCGCCGTGGCGCTTGGACAGCTTCGAACCATCGGGGCCGTGGATCAGCGGAATGTGCGCCATCGACGGCACGGCCCAGCCGAGCGCTTGGTAGATTTGGGTCTGCCGCGCGGCGTTGTTGAGGTGATCGTCGCCGCGGATGATGTGGGTGACGCCCATATCGTGGTCATCGACCACCACTGCGAGCATATAAGTCGGCGTGCCGTCGGAGCGCAGCAGCACGAAGTCGTCGAGGTTCTCGTTCTGCCAGGTGACACGGCCCTGGACCTGATCCTCGACCACGGTCTCGCCCACAAGCGGAGCCTTGATCCGGATGGCTGGCTTCACGCCGGCCGGCGCATCGCCGGGGTCGCGGTCGCGCCAGCGGCCATCGTAGAGCCGGGTGCGGCCCTCGGCGCGGGCCTTTTCGCGCATGGCCGTCAACTCGTCCGGGGTCGCGTAGCAGCGATAGGCCGTGCCGGCGGCAAGCATCTGCTCCACCACCTCGCGGTGCCGCTCGACACGCGAAAACTGGTAGATGGCGTCGCCGTCCCAATCGAGGCCGAGCCAAGTGAGCCCATCCAGGATGGCGTCGATCGCCGCCTTGGTGGAGCGCTCGCGGTCCGTGTCCTCGATCCGCAACAGCATCTTGCCGCCGCGCCCGCGCGCGTACAGCCAGTTGAACAAGGCGGTGCGGCCCCCGCCAATATGCAGGAATCCGGTGGGCGAAGGCGCAAATCGGGTGACGACGGGTTCAGTCATATCGGAATAGGGGCTCTCAAGACTGGCTGGCACGCAAACTGGCTTGGCGTGCAGGCAGGGATTTGGCACATAAGCCGCAAGCACGCATCAAAGAATTGGGCACAGGCATGGCAATCGGAGAGGCTATAGCAGAAGGCGGGCGCGACTTCATTCGCGACATCGTCCAGGCCGACCTTGACGCCAAGCGGCACTCGACGGTGGTGACCCGGTTTCCGCCGGAACCCAACGGCTACCTGCACATCGGACACGCCAAGTCGATCTGCCTGAATTTCGGCATCGCCGCCGAGTTCGGCGGCCGCTGCCACTTGCGCTTCGACGACACCAACCCGGCCCGGGAGGAGCAGGAGTATATCGACGCCATCGAGCGCGACGTACGCTGGCTCGGCTTCGACTGGGGTCCGCATCTCCACCACGCCTCGGATTATTTCGACCGGCTCTACGAATGGGCCGAGGTGCTCGTTAAGGCCGGCAAAGCCTATGTGGACGACCAGACGCCGGGGCAGATGCGGGTCAACCGCGGCACCCTGACGGAGCCTGGCAAGAACAGTCCATTCCGCGATCGGACGGTGGAGGAAAACCTCGACCTGCTGCGACGCATGAAAGCGGGCGAGTTTCCCAACGGCGCGCGGGTGCTCCGGGCCAAGATCGACATGGCGTCGGGCAACATCAACCTGCGCGATCCGGTGCTCTACCGCATCCTGCACGCCAGCCATCCGCGCACCGGCACGGCGTGGTCGATCTATCCGAGCTACGATTTCGCTCACGGCCAGTCCGACGCGATCGAAGGGATCACCCACTCGATCTGCACCCTGGAGTTCGAGGATCACCGGCCGCTCTACGACTGGTTCCTGGACAACCTGCCGGTGCCCGCGCATCCGCGGCAGTATGAGTTCGCCCGGCTCAATCTGACCTATATGGTGCTGTCCAAGCGCGTGCTGACCACGCTGGTTCGCGACGGCCATGTCAACGGCTGGGACGATCCGCGCATGCCGACGCTCGCGGGCTTGCGCCGCCGCGGTGTGCCACCCGAGGCGATCCGCGATTTCATCAAGCGGATCGGTGTCGCCAAGGCCAACAGCGTGGTCGATGCCGCCATGCTCGATTTTTCCATCCGCGAGGCGCTGAACAAGACCGCGTTGCGGCGGATGGCGGTGCTGCGCCCGCTCAAGGTGGTGATCGAGAACTACCCCGAAGGGCCGGGCGAGGAGCTCGAAGCGGTCAATCATCCGGACAACCCGGACGCCGGGTCGCGCAAGATCCGCTTCGGCCGCGAGCTTTACATCGAGCGCGACGACTTCATGGAGAACCCGCCGAAGAAGTTCTTCCGGCTCTCGCCGGGCACAGAAGTCCGGCTGCGCTATGCCTTCTTCATCACCTGTCGCGAGGTGGTGAAGGACGACAAGGGCGAGGTGATCGAATTGCGCTGCACCTACGATCCGGCGACCCGCGGCGGCAACGCGCCGGACGGCCGCAAGGTCAAGGCGACGATCCATTGGGTGTCGGCCGTGGACTCCAAGCCCGCCGAGGTGAGGCTCTACAACCCGCTGTTCAGCAAGCCCGATCCGACAGGCGGCGAGGGCTTCACCGCGGACCTCAACCCACAGTCGCTTGAGGTGTTAAGCGGTGCCCGCGTTGAGCCGGCGCTTGCGGTAGGTAGCAATGCCGCCGACCCGGTGCAATTCGAGCGCCAGGGCTATTTCGTCCGCGATCTGGATTCCACCGCCGATCGCCTGGTGTTCAACCGCACCGTCGGATTGCGTGATACGTTCGCCAAGGAGGTTGGCGGCAAGAGCTGAGGAGCCGCCAACCCCATCAGCGCGCCGCGTGGGGAGCGTAGCGCATGGCGGATTGGGGCAGGGGCCGCGGAGACAGCCGCAGCCAAGCCGAGACACAGGTCGCGACATGGGATGCCGCGGCGCAGCGTCGCCGTGGGCTGGTGTTGGCCGGCGGGCGCCTACGCTTCGACCACGCTGCCAGCGAACGCCTTTGGCGCTGGGCCGTCGCCGACACCGGCCCGGGCCGGTTACTGCCGTGGCTTCCCGTCGCATTCGGTCTTGGCATCGCGCTTTACTTCACCGCCGAGCGGGAGCCGTTGTGGTGGGCGGGAACCGGCCTCACTGCGATCTGTTGCGTCGCGGTCTTCATGCTGCGTCACAGGCCGGTGGCGTTCCCGTTGGCGCTGGCGGCGGCCGCGATGGCTGCGGGCTTTACCGTAGCAACGCTGAAGACGTTGCAGGTCGCACACCCGGTCCTGGCACGGCCGGCCAGCGTTGCCCTGACCGGCTTCGTGGAGGTTCGTGAGGAGCGCGAGCGCAGCGACCGCGTGGTCATCCGGGTGTCGTCGCTGGAGGGCTATCGGCTCAATCACAAGCCCGACCGCGTTCGTGTCTCGGTGCGCAAGGGCACGGCTCCTCCGGTCGGCGCTTATGTGAACTTGCGCGCCCGGCTCAGCCCGCCGCTCGAACCGCTACGGCCGGGAGGCTATGACTTTGCCCGCGATCTCTATTTCCAGGGCATCGGCGCCACGGGTTTCGCACTCGGCGCCGTCCGTATCGCGCAGCCGCCGGCGCCACCGGGCACATGGCTCAGGTATGCGACCGCCCTTCAAGGGCTGCGCGACGCCATCGACGACCGTATCCGCGCCGTTGTGCCGGGCGACCGCGGCGCCATCGCGTCGGCGCTGATCACCGGCAAGCGCGACGCGATCTCGGCGCCGGTCAACGATGCCATGTACGTGTCGAGCCTGGGTCACGTGCTGTCGATCTCCGGCTACCACATGGCCGTAGTGGCGGGGGTGGTGTTCTTCGTGTTGCGTGCGCTGCTTGCCCTCGTGCCGGCCTTCGCCACGGGCCGGCCCATCAAGAAATGGGCCGCGGCCGGCGCGCTTGTCGCCGCGGCCGCCTATTTGCTCCTGTCCGGCTCGGAGGTGGCGACGCAGCGCTCGTTCATCATGACGGCCATCGTTCTGGTCGGCGTGATGGCCGACCGGCCGGCGCTGACGTTGCGCACGCTGGCACTGGCGGCGTTCGCTGTCTTGCTGCTCGCGCCGCAATCGCTGGTGCATCCAAGCTTCCAGATGTCGTTTGCGGCGACGCTTGCGCTGATCGCGGCTTACGAGCGCGGGCTGCCGTGGATGGTGGCGGGAGCCGACACCTCGGCCGGGGCCCGCGTGGCGCTTTGGGGCGGACGAGAGATTGTCGGTTTGATCTTTGCGTCGCTGGTCGCCGGCCTCGCGACCACGCCCTATGCGGCCTTCCATTTCCATCGCCTCGCGCCCTATGGCGTCGTTGCCAACCTGCTGGCGATGCCCATCGTTTCGATCTGGGTGATGCCTGCCGGTCTTCTGGGACTCATCGCTATTCCCTTCGGCTTCGATGCGATGTTGTGGCGGTTGATGGGCGAGGGCATCGACTGGATGATCGCCGTTGCGCTGTTCGTCGCTCACCTTCCGGGCGCGGTCGGACATGTGGCGGCATTCGGCACCGGGCCGCTCTTGCTTGGCACCGGCGGGCTTGCGGTGATCTGCCTGCTGAAAACCCCGCTGCGCTGGTGCGGCGCGGCCGTGGTCGTGGTGGCAAGCCTGTGGGCGATCGAGGCGCCGCAGCCGGATGTGCTGGTTGCCGCCGACGGTCAGGCGCTGGCGGTGCGCGGCCCCGATGGGCAGCTTTGGATCCATCGTGGCAACCGCGACGCCTTTGCCGCCCGCGAATGGCTTGCGGCGGATGGCGATGCCCGCGTCGCGACGGACAAGTCGCTGGGCGAGGGATTCAACTGCGACGAGGCCGGCTGCATGGCCGTGCTGGCCGACGGCCGGCTGGTGTCTTATGCGATCGCGCCGGATGCCTTCGAGGAGGATTGCGTGCGGGCGGCCGTGGTGGTCACGGCCCGCGAGGCTCCGCCCGATTGCGCGGCGCTGACGATCGACCGCACAATGTCCCAGGCAAAGGGTGCGATCGCGTTACGGCGAAACGGCAAAGGCTGGGAGATCGCCGCCGGCCGGCCCGCCGGGGAAAACCGCCCGTGGGCTCCGGCGTCGGCAACACCGAAGGCTCAGGCAAGCCCCGCGGTCCGGACCGCACCGCGCGATGCAACGCCACGTGTCGAGGATTTGGAGGCCGGGGATTAGCCGCGGTGTCGCGCATTTCCCACCGTGTACGGCTTCCGCCGCACCATGTCCGCGGCATAAGCCGCTAATATCTGCGGAACAAACCCACCATCTTGCCTTGGATGCGCACGCGCGTTGGCGGCAGGATTCGGACTTCATAGGCTGTATTGGCGGGCTCAAGCGCGATAGAGGCGCCGCGCCGGCGGAAGCGTTTCAGTGTCGCCTCTTCCTCGTCGATCAGCGCCACCACAATGTCGCCGGTGTCGGCAGCTTCGGTCTTCTTGATGAGAACGGTGTCGCCTTCGAGGATACCGGCCTCGATCATGGAATCGCCGCGCACCTCCAGAGCAAAGTGATCGCCGTTGCCCAGCATATCAGGCGGCATGTTGATGACCTGGGTCTTGGTCTGAATCGCCTCGATTGGCGTGCCGGCGGCAATCCGGCCCATCAGCGGAATGGCGACAGGGCGGCCGCCATCATCCTCCGAAGGGGTGCGAACCCGGCCAAGGTTGCCTTCGATTACGCTCGGGGTGAAGCCGCGGCGAGCCACGCCTTGTCCGACCGGCTCCGGCAGCTTGATGACCTCGATGGCTCGCGCCCGGTTCGGGAGGCGGCGGATGAAGCCGCGCTCCTCGAGCGCGGTGATGAGCCGGTGGATGCCAGACTTCGAACGCAGATCGAGCGCGTCCTTCATCTCATCGAACGAGGGCGGAACGCCCGATTCCTTCAAACGCTCGTGGATGAAGCGCAGCAGCTCGAATTGCTTGCGAGTCAGCATCGTAGGGGTTCCTCCCGTTTCAAGTCCCGCCCAGGGCTTGAAAACAAATCATGAACGGACACTATATGTTCTATCCTTGTTCCGCAACCTTTTAATTTGGAGTGAACAAGTCGAAAGACCGTTACAAGGGGCCCGTAAGCTTAAGGATCGAACAACGATCTCCCGCATGAGCTGCGGGCGCAAAAGGCTCGCGAATGACGAGACAATCGGCCTTTGCCAGCGCCGCCATCATCGATGAATCCTGCACCCTGACAGGGATGGCGACCGGCGTGCCGTCCGGTCCGGCGGCAAGGGTGGCGCGCAGATAGTCGGCTCGTTCGTCGTTGGCGGGGAGTTCCGCGCCGAGCGTGGCCGATTCGGGAAATGGCGTGACATCCATCCTGCCAGCGAGCTGTCGCACCAGCGGCACCAGGAACAGGAATGCACAGACATAGGCCGACACCGGATTGCCGGGCAGGCCGAGCACCTGCATCGCGCCGAGCCGGCCGTGCATCATCGGCCGCCCCGGTCGCAGTGCGACCTTCCAGAATGAAAGGTCGAGCCCCTCCGCCTTTAATCCGCGCTGCACCATGTCGTAATCGCCGACCGATGCGCCGCCGGTGGTCACCAGGATGTTTGCGCGCGCCTCCCGCGCACGGCGGATCGCCGCGACCGTGGCGTCGACGTCGTCAGGCACGATGCCAAGGTCGATCACCTTTGCCCCTTCGCTCCGCGCCAGCCCCATCAAGGCGAAGCCGTTGGAATAGACGATCTCGCCTGGCCGCAGCGTGCTGCCGGGGGCCTTCAGTTCATCGCCGGTGGCGAACACCGCGACCTTCGGGCGGGCGTGAACCGGCAGCGTCGGGTGATTCATCGCTGCGGCCAGCATCACATCGCGGTCGGTGAGGCACCGGCCGCGCGAAAGCAAGATTTGACCTTCCTTGAAATCGAGGCCGGCGCGACGGATGTGCCGGCCGGCGAGGGAAGGTTTCTCGATGATGACGCGCTCGCCTTCGCGCCGGGTATTCTCCTGGATGACGATGGTGTCGGCGCCAGGCGGCACCACGCCGCCTGTGAAAATGCGAGCGGTTTCGCCTTCGGCAACGCTGCCGCCGAACGGATGGCCGGCGGCCACCTCACCGATCAGGCGGAGCGTTGCCGGAGTATTCGCAACATCGGCCGCACGGACCGCGTAACCATCCATTGCGGACAGATCGGCCGGTGGCTGGGTCCGCCGCGCGGCGATATCCTCGGCCAGCACCCGCCCATCGGCCTCATTCAGCGGGATGCTTTCAGCCGGCAACGGCTCCACGTCAGCCAGCACCTGGGCAAGCGCGTCGGCGACCGACAGCAACGCCATGCTCCTACCCTTTGGCTTGGTTTCGGACTCGATAGTGGCCGGACTTGCCGCCCTGCTTTTCGATCAACCGGATGCGTTCTATCCGCATGCCGCGCTCGACCGCCTTGACCATATCGTAGATTGTCAGGCAGGCGACCGATACGGCGGTGAGCGCCTCCATCTCGACGCCGGTCTGGCCTGTGACCTTGACTGTCGCGCGGATCACAAAGCCTGGCAGCTTGGGTGCCGGTTCAATGTCGACGGCAATCCTGGTGATCGCGAGCGGGTGGCAGAGCGGGATCAGTTCGTGCGTGCGCTTGGCGGCCATGATGCCGGCAATGCGCGCCGTGCCCAGCACATCGCCTTTCTTGGCGTTACCCTTGCGAACGAGATCGAACGTGGATTTCGTCATCACGACGCGGCCTTCGGCGACGGCGACGCGATCCGTCGCAGCCTTGGCCGACACGTCGACCATGTGCGCTTCGCCGCTGCGGCTGAGGTGGGTGAGCGATTGGGCCACGGCTACCTCGCGGCGTTGCTGTCGGCCGGCGTGCGGGCCAGCAGCGTGCGTGTTGCCGCGGCAACGTCCTTCTGGCGCATCAGGCTTTCGCCGACCAGGAACGTCCTGATGTCGACCGCCGCGAGCCGGGCGAGATCGGCCGGCGTGTGGATGCCGCTCTTGCCGACAATGACGCGCCCGGCAGGAACACGCGGCGCGAGCGGCTCGCTGACATCAAGCGACGTCTTGAACACTTTAAGATCGCGATTGTTGATGCCGATCAGCCGCGAGCGCAGCTTCAGCGCGCGGTCGA
>JAFKKQ010000493.1 GCA_017304505.1 Hyphomicrobiales bacterium
CCTCGCCGCGACCGACGGAGGCGACCTCCGGGGTCGTGTAGATGACGTTCGGGATCACCTCGTAATTCACGTGGCCGGCCTTGCCGGCGATGATCTCGGCCACCGCGACGCCCTCGTCCTCGGCCTTGTGCGCGAGCATCGGCCCCGTGATCACGTCGCCGATCGCGTAGATGCCGGCGACGTTCGTCGCGTAATGTGCATCGACCGCCACCCGGCCGCGCTCGTCCTTCCTAACGCCGACGCCTTCGAGTCCAAGACCTTCGGTGTAGGGCACGCGGCCGATCGCGATCAGCGCGACATCCGCTTCGATGGTCTCGGCGGTTCCGCCGGCCGCGGGCTCGATCGTCGCCTTCAGCGTCTTGCCGCCCGCGTCGATGCCGACGACCTTCGAAGAGAGCCTGAACGCCATGCCCTGCTTCTGGAGGATGCGCTGGAACTGCTTGGCGACCTCGCCGTCGATGCCCGGCACGATGCGATCGAGGAACTCCACGACCGTCACCTTGGCGCCGAGGCGTCGCCACACGGAGCCGAGTTCGAGACCGATGACGCCGGCGCCGACGACGAGCAGATGCTGCGGCACCTTGTCGAGCGTGAGCGCCCCGGTCGACGACACGATGCGCTTCTCGTCGATCTCGATGCCGCGCAGCCGCGCGACATCCGAGCCAGTCGCGATCACGATCGCCTTCGTCTCGAGCGTCTGCGCCTTGCCGTCGTCCGCCGTCACCTCGATCCTGCCCGGCGCCGTGATGCGCGCGGTGCCGTGGAAGGCGTCGATCTTGTTCTTCTTCAGCAGATAGTCGACGCCCTTCACGTTACCGTCGACGCCTGCCTCCTTGAACGCCTGCATCGCCGCGAGATCGAGTTTCGGCGCGGGAATGCCGATGCCCATTTTCGCGAACGAATGCCCCGCCTCATCGAACAGTTCGGACGCGTGCAGCAGCGCCTTGGAAGGAATGCAGCCGACATTGAGGCAGGTGCCGCCATGCGTCGCACGCTTCTCGACAACCGCGGTCTTCAGCCCGAGCTGCGCGGCGCGGATGGCGCAGACATAGCCGCCCGGGCCGGTGCCGATGACGATAAGATCGTAAGACGACATGCCCGAACTCATTCTTTGTGGATCTTCTGCAGCATCGCTTCAATTCTCCGCAGTCGTATTGCGGTCTCCACTGTCAGTTCAAAGACGTCCTTCGGACCATCCTCAACATACTGCTTGTATTCTCGCGAACCTTGCCAATTTGGGCCGCGCTTGTTCAAAGGAGGCTCAACCACCGACATAACAACCGCTTCAGTTTCATGCAAAGCGTCTCGGCGGTTGCGCCCTGATATCCTAGTTTCTGGTTTGTGAAACTCGGACAACTTATTGTTTACGGCATTCACGCCGCGCAGTCCGAACCAGGAAAAATGCGTCCACCTGTCACGAAGATGATCTCGCGTGTGGGCTTTCAGACGAGAGAACAACCGTGCATTTCCTAACCCAGCCTGGCCCACATACACAGCATTACCTGCCGCGTTAAAGAGCACATAGATGCCTATTTGGGTGCGAAAATCGACCGACTTAAGTTTTGCTCCCCGGCGAAAGCCCCTCAAATGCCCTTTGTTGCTTCCCGCGCCCCAATGGACCTTATCGCGTCGCCAGCGGCGGCCAAAATTTTCTATGGCCAGCATGATGGCGACCGAATCACAAATCCAGCACGAGGCGCGCCGGCTCCTCCAGCGCTTCCTTCACGCGGACGAGGAACGTCACGGCCTCGCGGCCGTCGACCATGCGGTGATCGTAGGAGAGCGCGAGATACATCATCGGCCGCACCTCGACCTTGCCGCCGATCGCGACCGGCCGCTCCTGGATCTTGTGCATGCCGAGAATGCCGGACTGCGGCGCGTTGAGGATCGGCGTCGACATCAGCGAACCGTAGACGCCGCCGTTCGAGATCGTGAAGGTGCCGCCCTGCATCTCGTCGATCTTGAGCGCGCCGTCGCGGGCGCGCTTGCCCAATTCCGCGATCGACTTCTCGATTTCCGCGAGCGACTTCTGATCGCAGTCGCGCACCACCGGCACGACGAGCCCGCGCTCGGTGCCGACCGCGACGCCGACG
>JAFKKQ010000494.1 GCA_017304505.1 Hyphomicrobiales bacterium
GGAGGGATCGCCTCATAAGCGTGGCCGATATGGGGCGTCCCGTTGGGATAGGAAATTGCGGTGGTAATATAATAAGGATCAGCCATCGGCCGGCTCCCTAAGGGGTGCCGCGGATGCGAGCAAGCCGCCGATTTCCATCACCAGCAATCCAGGGTCGAAATTGTAGGTAGGAGCTTGCGCCGCAAGCCGGTTGAGTTCGCCGTAGGCACCGACAACGGCGGGAATCCTTCCGCGCTCCACTCGACGCATCTCGCGAGTGAGAGCCGTCCGTGCCAGCTCGATGGCTGCCGCTTGTCGCTCGCGCGTGGGGCGTTGCCCGATTGCATCGGCAAGCGCGCCACGCAGTTCAAAGCCGTCATCGCGCTCCCGCAGGATTCGAAGCATGAGATCGTACAGCCGCGCAAGATCCTGTTCGATAAATTCGACTGCAACTTTGGGAGATCCGCCCGATACGTCGATCGCGAAAAAGCGCGCATGAGGATCGGTGCCTGGCATTTCATTCTGAATGACGGCGTCGATCTCTGTCGGCAAAGCCTCTCCAAAACGCAACACCCGGCAGCGCGAACGAATGGTCGGCAAAAGGCGCCCCGGACGATGCGCTACCAGGAGGAAAAACGTGCCTTGAGGTGGTTCTTCGAGGCTTTTTAGCAGGGCGTTGGCAGCCCCTTTCTCCAGGTCATCCGCCGGAAAAACAATGATCGCGCGCTTCGAGCCAAGCGTTGGCCGAGTGATAAGGCGATGCTGGACTTCGCGTATCTGCTCCACGGAAATGTTGCGCCGGGGCTGCCAGGGTTTGCCTTCAGCCTTCTTCTTTTCCTCTTCCGCATTTGCCGGCAAATGGGTGAGTAAGATGATATCTGGATGTTCTGTTGGCTGAGGCAGGCCTGGCTCTGCAACCAATTCGCGTGCAGCCGCGATTGCGAAGTCTATCTTGCCCACGCCTCTTTTGCCCGCAAGGAGCCAGGCGTGATGCATCCGGGATCCGGAAAGCGCGCCGCGCCATTCTCGCCAGGCTTCCTGATGGCCGCTGAAAGCCACTATCCGCCATCCAGAAGCATGGTCAGCGCACTTATTATCCGTGCATTGATCTCCTCTGGCGACCCATGCGCGTCGATCCTGGCGAAACGACCTGGATCTTCCTCGGCAAATCCTTTGAAAGCTTGCTCCACGCGTAAGTGATAGTCCGACGCACGACCGGCGATAGCGTCGCTTATGCCGCCATCGCGATTGCTCGATCTGGTTTGCGCAATTGCGTGCGGAACTTCGAGCAACAGCACCTTATCCGGAAGAATCCCGGCACTGCCGATCTTGTGCAGATCGAGAATATCCTGATCAGAAAGGCCGCTACCGCCCCCTTGGTATGCTCTGCTGGAATCGATAAAACGGTCGCAGATTACCCATCGGCCCTCATCCAGCGCCGGGCGTATCAATCGTTCGACATGGTCGGAGCGAGCAGCTGCAAACAGCAAGGCTTCTGCTCGAGGGTTCCAGCTCCCCTTCCCGTCCGGCGGCGGATCGAGCAACAGTTTCCTGATTGCTTCCGCCCCCTCCGTGCCCCCCGGCTCCCGTGTCAAAACGGCCTGAATGCCTCTGCGATGAAGCGCTGCGGCGAGCAGGCGGGCCTGGGTGGACTTGCCCACCCCCTCCCCACCTTCCAACACGATAAAGCGTCCACGGGTCATGAAAACACCCCTAGCACGCCGTTCCATATTCTTCGAAGAGGATTGGCCTTAGCTACATCGGAGCTGGCTTCGAGCGGCACGCGGTAAGTTTCAAAACCTGCGCCCTTCACTTCCAGTTCCGCAACCGCGTCCCCCGCTCTTATGGGTGCCTTTATCGGGCCCTTGTACCGCAATGTGAGAGTAAGGTTAGTGCGTGCGCCGTGGGGCAGATCCACGATTATCGGGTCAATTGTCCGCAGGCCGACCGATCGGTTCGATCCGTCTTGTACACTTGCCGTTCCGAACGAAGCGCCTGCGGGAAATATCTGCCTGGGTTCGAAATATGCAAAACCCCACTCGATCAAGTCGCGCGCCACTCTTGCTCGTTCTTGGCCGCTGTCGATCCCCGCCACGACGATGCCGAGC
>JAFKKQ010000495.1 GCA_017304505.1 Hyphomicrobiales bacterium
CTGGTCACCGTCGAACTGGAGGGCCGCCTCGCGGAAGGGACGACGTTCGGATACTGGACGTTCAACGGCAAGGTGCCGGGCCCGATGCTGCGGGTTCGCGTCGGCGATACGGTCGATGTGCATCTGAAAAACGCCGACGGCAGCGCGATGGTCCATTCGGTGGACTTCCACGCCGCCACCGGCCCGGGCGGTGGCGCCGCCGCGACACAGAGCAACCCCGGCGAAACGAAAAGCTTCAAGTTCAAGGCACTTGTTCCGGGATTGTATGTTTATCACTGCGCCACACCAATGGTGGCGCACCACATCGCGAACGGAATGTACGGCCTTATTCTGGTGGAACCGGAAGGCGGCCTGCCGCCGGTCGACCGCGAGTTCTACGTGATGCAAGGCGAGATCTACACGGCCGCGCCGTTCGGCCAGCACGGCAGCCAGGAATTCGATGTCGAGAAACTGCTCGCCGAACGACCGGAATATTTCGTCTTCAACGGCTCTGTCGGCGCGCTATCGAAGCTGCATCCGCTGCAGGCGAAGGTCGGCGAAACCGTCCGCTTCTTCTTCGGCGTCGGCGGCCCCAATTTTACGTCGTCGTTTCATCTGATCGGAGAGATCTTCGACAAGGTCTACAATCTCGGCGGCGTTCTCAGCGAACCGCTGCACGGCATACAGACCGTGACGGTGCCGGCGGGCGGCGCCGTCATCACCGAGGCCAAGCTCGACGTGCCGGGCAACTACACGCTGGTGGACCATGCGCTGTCACGCGCCGAGCGCGGACTGGTCGGCATCCTGCATGTGGAAGGCGCGGCCAACCCGGAAATCTTCGACGGCAAGATCGAGCCGGGATCCGGGCATTGAGACACACGCATTGCTGATGCATGGCGCCTGATCGTTCCGCGGCGGCGCCTATAATGCACAAACTGCCCGCAACGCCGCCGCAGGGCGGTCGCGAGGAACATCAATCGCGTGGTAGCGACGGCGCGGCGTAGGTTCGAAGGGCCGCGGAGCCGGATGAAGCTGTTCGAGCGGCAAGCCGTCCTGCTGCGGCTTGCCGCTTCAGCGCTGAACTCGGCCGGTTCGGGTAAATAACTCTTAGCCCGCAATCGCCGCCGCATTCCGGCGCGACATGTCTGCGTTTCGGAAGAAGAGCCAGCCGATAATGCAGAGGTTCGCCAGGTTGAACAGCACGGCGTTTCCAAAGGCGGCGTCGTAGTAGCCGTATCGGTCATAGAGGGCACCCGCCAGCCAACTGCCCACCGCCATGCCGCTCATGGCCGTGAACAGCGTGAGCGGAATGCGCCACGATGCCTCGGACGACGGAAAGAGGTCGCGTATCGTCACCGCATAGGCGGGAATGATGCCCGCGAACGCAAACCCGAACGCAGCGGATATTGCAAAGAGACCGATCTCGTCGCGGGTGATCAGAAACGCCGCGATGGCAACCGCCTGACAGGCGGAACCGGCCAGCACAGTGCCGAGCCCGCCAATCCGATCCGCCAGCAGACCCCAGGCCTGCCGGGCAAAAAACGCCGCCGCAAGCATCACCGAAAGCATGGTGGCGCTTCGCGTCGGAGAGACGCCGATATCGGTACAGAACGCGACAAGATGCGCGGACGGGATGGACATCGGAATGCAGCAGAAGAATCCCGCCATGCAGAGAAGCGCCTGCACGATGTTCGGACGCAGACCGACAACCCGATTCCCCTGCATCCGGGCGGCTGGTCCTTTGCTTTTTGCCTCGGCGACGCTGGGCGCCGGCTTGAGCAGGAATGTCACCGGAAGAACAAGGACGATGAGCACGACGCCATACCACAGCATGACGGTCTGCCAGCCCATGCTCGTCATGCCGCGCTCGAAGATCGTCGGCCATATGACCCCGGCGACGTACTGACCGGACGAAATCAATGCAAGCGCGGTTCCCCGGCGGCGCTCGAACCACCGGCTTACATAGACAAGGAGCGGCGGATAGAGCGCGGCGTTCCCCAGCAGGCCGAGCATCAGCCCGTGCCCGACATAAATCGCCCAGAGGGAGCCCAACGACGAAACCGCCAACCCTCCGGCGGCCATCAAGACGCCGATCGCCATTGT
>JAFKKQ010000135.1:0-1992 GCA_017304505.1 Hyphomicrobiales bacterium
GCCCTGATGTTCGTGTTCGCCATTCCCAACCTCCTGCCCCTGCCGCCGGGGTCGTCGACCCTGCTGGGGGCGCCGCTGTTGCTGCTGTCGCCGCAGGTGGCTCTGGGGGTGTCTGCGCCCTGGCTGCCGCGGGCGATCGACGGCCGCCGGATCGCCGGCGCGGACCTGGAAAAGGCCTTTGGCCGGCTATTGCCCAGCGTGGAGCGGATCGAGCGGATTTCCCGGCCCCGGCTGACCTTCATGTTCGGCCTGGTGGGGGACCGACTGATCGGGATCATCTGCTCGCTGCTGTCGTTCGTGCTGATCCTGCCCATCCCCGGCGGCAATATGCTGCCTGCCCTCACCATCGGCGTGCTGGGTTTCGCGCTGTTCCAGCGGGATGGGCTGTTCGCCCTGGTGGGCTACCTGTTGGCGGCGGTCAGCGGGACGGTTTTGTTCCTCGCGGCCGACCTCGTCATCAACGGCGTTCGACATCTCGTGAACTGGTTCGGGGCGGGTTGACACCAACCGCGCGGAGGCGCGTTGTTCTATCCATGCAAGTCCTTGTTTCCGGCAAGCATGTCGCCGTTGGGGAGGCCCTGCGCGAGCGGGTCACCGACGAAATCACCGGTTCTATCGGCAAGTATTTCGACCGAGGCGGAAACGCCGATGTCGTGGTCAGCCGGGAGGGCCATTCCTTCAGAGTCGATTGCGCCGTGAAGCTGGCTTCGGGCCAGGCGCTGCAAAGCCACGGCCTGGGCGGCGACGCACACGGAGCGTTCGACGCCGCCCTGGCCAAGATCGAGACCCGCATCCGCCGCTACAAGCGCCGGCTGAAGAGCCACTCGACGGCGGCCACCGCCCGACAGGCGGAGACAGCCTCCTATTTCGTGATCCGCGCGCCCGAGGGCGACGAGGACGTCGATTGGGACGAGGGCGAAACGCCGCAGGCCAACCATGCCCCACCATCAGGAATGGTAATCGCGGAAACGGAAAGGCCCGTGACCGAGATGACCGGGATGACGAGGCCGAGCAGAAAGACATGCTCCCGCGACATGATCTCGGCGAGCCAGCCGGAGAGCCCCGCCACCGCCAGGATGCCGCCGGACAGCGCAAGCCGGCCCAGCACCTGCACCATGCCAAGCTCCGCGCGCACCTGCTCGTCAGGGCGGGGGCGGCCGGCTTCGTCGGTGCGCGGGACGACTTCGGTCGACATCGCGTCCGCCACCACGTCCTGCACCACGGTGCCGAGCGCCATCAGCATGGCACCCAGGATGTAGAGGCGATTGGGCGCAGCGAAGTGCAGCCAGCCGCCCGACGCGCCGGCGAGCGTCACGAGCCCCGCCGCCATCAGGCTCGCGCCGAAGATGACGTAAGACTTCCGCTGCGAGCCGAAGATCGGCACGCTATCCACCAGTTCGCCGAACACCATCTTCACCGTCCACGGCAGCATCAGCCAGACGGCGATGGCGGCAAGCTGCGCGGGCGTGAGCGACAGGCTTTCCTTGATCCAGAGATCGCGGGAGACGTCGATCAGGCCGAGCGCGCCGTAAGCAAAATAGACCATCACCACGGGCACGTAGCGCAGGCGGAAGGCCCGTAGCGGCCGCAGGACGCTGTCGAGCCACGCCGGCCGCGCGGTCGTCACCGGTTGAGATGGCGAAGGCTGCGTCGTACCGGTCGCGGGATCGGTGGAGGCGGTCATCGCGGCGGATCAGGTCCAGAACCGCTTGCTCGCGATTCGCGCGCCCTCCGCCATCGCCGCCATCTTGGCCCAGACCACATCGGGATCGACCGCGGCCTGGCCGACCCAGGTGCCATAGCCGCAATCGGATCCGGCGATGACATTCTCGCGGCCGACGCGTTTGGCATAGCGGCCGATGCGCTGAGCGATCAGTTCGGGGTGCTCGACGAAGTTCGATTTCGATTCCAGCACGCCGGGAATCAGCACCTTGCCGGCCGGCAGCTTTACAGTGTCGAACACCTTGTACTCGTGGGCGTGGCGCGGGTTCG
>JAFKKQ010000135.1:2095-4166 GCA_017304505.1 Hyphomicrobiales bacterium
CGAGATCGCGTGCGGGCGCGCCGTGAGCATGATGTCGATGATATCGGCGAGCGGCACGTCGCGGTGATGCGGGCCGTCGTAATTGCCCCAGCACAGGTGCAGCCGCATCTGCTCTGGCGGGATGTTCTGTGTGGCGTGGTTGAGGGCTGCGACATGCAGTCCGATGCGCTTGCGAAAAGCAGCGAGGTCGAGGTCGGCATATTGGATGTGCCGGCCCATGCCGAGGTCCGGGCAGTCGATCTGCAGGGTCAGGCCGGCTTGGGCCACGGCTTCGTATTCGTCGCGCATGGCGTCGGCGATCGCGTAAATGTACGTCTCGAAGTCCTTGTAGTGGTCGTTGCGGAAGAACAGCGACACCACGCCGGGGGAGGCGGCGCTGAGGAAGCCCTCCGTCGCCTTTGTCGCGGCGAGTGCCGCCTTGAGGTTGTCCGCGTCGGTGCGCGCCGCGGCCGGATCGCGCACGCTGATCGGCGCATTGCAGGCCGGCGTCTTGCGCCGCGAGCGGCCAGGATCGCCGAACACCCGCTGCGCGAGCTTCGGGAAGTCCGAGAGATCCTGATAGACGAAGGTGTTGCCGGTGCCGCCGAAGCCGTTGAGCCGATCCTTGATGTAGGTGGCGTAGCTGGGCTTCGACATTTCGCCGTCGTTGACCAGATCGACGCCGGCCCCGACCTGCTTCTGGACCACCTCGGCCACCGCCGAGCGCACCCGCTCCGCCAGCGCCCCCGGATCGACCGGCACGCCTTCCTCCTTGGCGTACATGGTGCGGATCAGGTCGTCCGGCCGGGGCAGGCTGCCGGTGTGGGTGGTCAGAAAGCGTTCCGTGCTGTGTTTCATTCGTGAATTCTCCGGGCGGGGAGATTAGGGCAGGCCGGGGAACCGATCCACCGCGGGCGGGGTTTGACGCGCCGGGCGGGCTCCTTTAAGAACCAGCCAAACCGAAAACCGACGAGATTGTTATGAAAGTCCGTAACTCATTGAAATCGCTGCGTGGGCGGCACCGCGACAACCGTCTCGTGCGGCGCAAGGGCCGGGTCTACATCATCAATAAGACCCATCGCCGGTTTAAGGCCCGCCAGGGCTAGGTTTTCGGTCGGATCGGCCGCGGGCCGTCGGCCCTGAAATCCAGCGTCTCGCCGCCTCGCCATCTTGCTGCCGCGCGGCGGAGCTTTAAGTTCGGCCTATGCGGCCGCGAATCCATAACGTTGCCGGGACCGGGTCGGGCGGGTTCATCTCCGCCAAGGCGTGCCTTGCCGTCTTCGCAGCCGTCTCGCTGGCGGTTCCGGCCGGGCCTGCCCGGGCGCAGACCGCGACGCCGCCCACCCCGCCGCCGCACGGCCAAGCCATCGAGCCGATGCAGCCGCCGAAGGATTTGCCGCGGCCGCAGGCCGGCGACCGCACGCGCAATCTCGATTTCCTGTTTGGCGCCTTGAAGGCCGCGCCCGACGCCGACAGTGCCAAGCTGGTCGAGAACCGCATCTGGGCGCTGTGGCTCGCTTCCGGCAGCGACACCGCCAACCTGCTGATGACCCGCGCCAAGGCGGCGAGCGACGCCAGCGACTACGATCTCGCTCTCCAACTGCTCGATGCCATCGTCAAGATCAAGCCGGACTACATCGAGGCGTGGAATCGCCGCGCCACTATCCACTACTTGCGCAAGGAGTTCGGCCCGGCGCTCGAAGATATCCAGCAGGTTCTGATCCGCGAGCCGCGCCACTTCGGAGCCATGTCCGGGCTCGGCATGATCCTGCACGAGTTCGGCGACGACAAGAACGCGCTCGCGGTGTTCCGCCGCGCGCTCGAGATCAATCCGCACCTCGACAAGATTCCGGACCTGGTGAAGACGCTCACCGAGAAGGTCGAGGGAAGGGATATTTGATCTGTCGACGGGACTATTCCGCCACGATCCCTGCGGCGGCGATCAGGCGTCCTTTGGCGTCCAGGTCCTCCCGGATGAATTTCGTGAATGCTTCGGGCGAACTCCCGACCCCGGTGTGCCCCGCCCGGTCGATGAAGCGCGCCTTGAAATCGGGCTCGTTGAGGATCGCGGCCGTCAGCACGAGTGCAATGG
>JAFKKQ010000136.1 GCA_017304505.1 Hyphomicrobiales bacterium
AGCCGAATGCAGTGATGTGCTCTTCCGACACCATCGGATCGTTGAGCTGTTCGTTCTTGTAATAAAATTCGATGATCGAGCGCGGGAGCTGCGTGCCCTCCTCGATGCCGAGCCGCGTCGCCAGCGAGCCCGCGGCGACGTTGCGCACGCAGACTTCGAGCGGGATGATCTCCACCTCGCGGATCAACTGCTCGCGCATGTTGAGGCGGCGAATGAAATGCGTCGGCACGCCGATGTCGTTGAGCCGCTGAAACAGGTATTCCGAAATGCGGTTGTTGAGCACACCCTTGCCTTCGATCACCTCGTGCTTCTTGCTGCCGGCAGAGGTGGCGTCATCCTTGAAGTGCTGGATCAAGGTGCCAGGTTCGGGGCCCTCATAGAGGACCTTCGCCTTGCCTTCGTAGATGCGGCGACGGCGGCTCATCGGAGTATACCGTGGTTTGTTAAAGTCCATCGAGTTGCCGTGGCTCCGTTGTGGGATCAAGGTCCGCGGCGGCGGAATCGGAAGGCCCGACAGAAACAGAATCGAACGCCTTTCCGTTCACACCTAAAACCTATCCGATCGATCAGGTCAGCACAATCGACATAAGCCGACTTCCGCCCCCGCGCAACGGACAAAGTGTCCGTTCCGGCGGGTTGCTTGACGGCCCCGGCCCGTTGTGCAAAGCGCCCGAAGTACATAGCTTCATTCGGCTTCACGCCGTTTCCGCAATTTAGCCATGAGGGCGACATGACGACGTTCGATCAGCGCAAGGAAGGCTTCGAGAAGAAGTTCGCGCACGATGAAGAGTTGCGCTTCAAAGCGACCGCACGCCGCAACAAGCTGCTCGGGATTTGGGCCGCGGAGAAGCTGGGCGTTTCCGGCCCCGCCGCCGATGCCTATGCCAAGGAGGTCGTCATGGCCGACTTCGAGGAGGCCGGCGACGACGACGTGTTTCGCAAGATCCGCAAGGACTTCGATGCCAAAGGCATCGACCAGTCGGACCAGCAGATCCGCGAAACGATGATCGAACTGATGGAACAGGCCATCGCCCAGATTAAAGCTTCGGGTTGAGGCGGGCCGCGAAGCCCTCGTCAGCGTGTTCCCATTCAGCGTGTTTCTATGCCGCCGCGCACGGCCGCCTCGACAGACGCAGGCAAGCCGAGCGCGGCGGCAAGTTCGTTCAACGTCCTGCCGACATCGGCCTCCACGTCGGCCATCGCCATATCGATCACCCGATAGCCGCGCCCGGTGAGCCAGGCGCAGCGCTCGGCGCGCATGCTTGCAAGCGCCGCATTTTCCTCCGCCGCCACCAGTTCGATCGCGAGCTTGAGCGGGAACGACACGATATCGGTGATGTGGGGACCGACGGGAATCTGCCGCTTGAAACCCAGGCCGGCAAAGCGGCGGTCGCGCGTCAGCGCCTCCCAGAACGTGCGCTCCGCCTCGGTCGGGTTGCGCCGGAGAAGCCGCGCCAGCCCGCGCACCGGGCCGCGCTCGTTCGGCACCCGGCCCGCGCCATGTTCGGCGAGCAGCGCACGAAGAAGCTCGGCTTCGTTGCCATTGAGAACGCCGCCGCGCGCCGGACCTTTGCGACCCTCCGCAATCGCGGTGACAACGCCATGCAGCGTGCGGATATCCTGCTGCGTCGGCGCCATGCGGGTGAAAATGTTTCGCAGATTGATTTGCATGGTGTCGCGCTTGTCGGGCGGCCGGAAGAATTCGACCTTCTCCAACTCGCGCTCCAGCGTGCCGAAGAACGACAGCAACTGCTGCTTGGACGCCTGTGGCGACCGCTGCGGCGTGGTGAACGGCAGCGCGCCTGCGGTGGCGTGCTTGAACCATTCATAGGCGACGATGATGACGGCCTGCGCCAGGTTGAGCGAGGCAAAGGCCGGGTTGACCGGAAGCGTCACGATCTTGTCGGCGAGCGCGACCTCCTGGTTCTCGAGACCCGTGCGCTCGCGGCCGAACAGGATGCCGACCGTCTCGCCGGCCGCGACCGGCCCCGCCGCATCTTGCGCGGCTTGCGCGGCGTCGATCACCGGCTTGGCCTGGTCATGTTGCCGCGCCGTGGTCGCCAGCACCA
>JAFKKQ010000137.1 GCA_017304505.1 Hyphomicrobiales bacterium
TTCATGCCGGTGTTCTTCGGCACCGCGGGGTTGAGCGCCGATCTCACCGTGCTAAGGGACCCGCACCTTCTCTTTCTCACGCTCGGACTCATCGCTATCGCAACACTCGGCAAATTCGGCGGGGCCTTCATCGGCGGCGAGCTGGGTGGGCTCACCCGGCGCGAAGCGCTTGCACTTGCAACCGGGATGAATGCCCGCGGTTCGACCGAGGTGATTGTCGCCACCATCGGCCTGTCGATGGGCGCGCTCAGCCAAGACCTGTTCACGATGATTGTCGCAATGGCCGTCATCACCACGCTGGCCATGCCGCCAACGCTGCGCTGGGCACTCGGCCGCCTGCCGATGCAGAAAGAAGAAAAGGAACGGCTCGAGCGCGAGGAAATCGAAGCCAAGGGTTTCGTGTCGCAACTGGAACGGCTGCTCGTGGCCGTGGACGACAGCCCCAACGGCCATTTCGGCTCCCGCATCGCCGGCATGATCGCGGGCAACCGGTCAATGCCGACAACGATCCTGCACGTGGCAGCCGCCAGGAAAAAAACAGGAAACAAGAAGCGGGGAGAAAAAGCCGACAAGAACGCAGAACAACAAGCTAACGCCATTCTTGAGGAGCGCGCCGAAGCCGCGGCACAAATCCTGAAGGCGGCGGCCGCGCAGGTCGACAAAAACAAACCCAAAGACCAGAAGAGCGATCGGAAGCTCGACGTTACCGTCATTCCGAACACGACGGTCGAGAACACGACGGCTGAGAAGGATCGCGTCGCCGCGGAAGCCGAAAAAGGCTACGATCTCCTGGTTATCGGAGTGGACAAAACCACGATTCGAAACAACACCGGCTTTCATGCCAACGTGATGCAACTCGCCAAGAGTTTTGAAGGACCCCTCACCATCGTCGATGCGCGCGATGGTCTTCTCGACAATCCGAACGACGCCAAGCTCAACATTCTGGTACCGGTGAACGGCACCGCATCGTCGCGCCGCGCGGCGGAACTGGCCGTTGTGATGGCGCGCGCCGGCCGCACGCCGATGGCCTGTCGCGGCGCCGACCTCCAAGAACGAACGAAAGCGCCCGCGACGCATGTCGGACGCAGTCTTGAAAGACATCGTTGCGCTGGCCGAAACTTATGATGTCGATGCGCGCACGTCCGTCCGCTCCGAATCCACCGCCGATGAAGCCATCCTCAAGGAGGCGGCGAAGCGGCAACACAATCTCATTGTGATGGGTGTCGAACGGCGGCCGGGCGAGAAGCTGTTTTTCGGCGAGACCGCCGCCGCCATCCTGGAAAAGTCCGACCGCTCGATCGTTTTTGTCGTGAGCTGAGATCGGCGCCCGGCGCAATGTGGCCGCAACATCGCGGATTTCGAACCTATTTCGCCTCCCCTGCCCCGTTCCGGCCGTTGCCATTCTTGCCGTTGCCGCTCTCCGGCAGGTGGCCGAATTTCAGATTGGCAAGGAAGCGGTCCGGACGCACCCGGCCGGCATCGCCGCGGTTGCCGCGCCAAGCCGCCAACTCCTTGAGCGACAGGTTGGAGGTGCGGCCGCCCTCGCTGATCCAGTTCAGCCCTTCGCTGCCCTTGAACGTCGTGACATCCGACAACCCGCCGTCCTTGTGGCGCTGCAGGCGCACGCCACGGCCGCGCGCCATCTCCGGCACCTGGTCGAGCGGAAAGATCACCAGCTTGCGATTTTCGCCGACGGCAGCGACCAACTCGCCTTCGACCGGGGAGATTGCCACCGCCGCATCCGGCGGCTTGACGTTGAGCACCTGCTTGCCCTTGCGGGTGTTGCCGAGACATTCGTCCTCGGCCACGACAAAACCCCGGCCGGTCTTGCTGCCGACAATGAACTTGCGGCCGCCCTGGTAGCGGAACACCGAAACGAGATCGCCATCCTGCTCGATGTCGGCGTAGAGCCGCACCGGTTCGCCGTGCCCACGCCCCCCAGGCAGCTTGGCGGCGTCGATGGTGTAAAAACGGCCGTTGGTGGCAAACGCCAAAAGCTTCGATGTCGTCTCCGCAGGGAACGCGAATTTCAACCCATCGTCGGCCTTGAACGACACGCCCGACAGGTCGGTCTGGTGACCGCGCAACGCGCGGATCCAGCCCTTCTCGGAAACCACGACGGTGATCGGCTCGCGAACCGCCATCGCCTCCTCGATCGCGGCCGTATCGTGCTCGGGCGCTTCGGCGAATTCGGTGCGGCGCTTGCCGAGCGGCGTCTTCTTGCCGAACGCCTCGCGGACCTTCTTGATCTGGTCACCGACCGCGTTCCACTGCTCCTTCTCCGAGCGCAGGAGCTTCTCGACCGCAGCCTTTTCCTCGCCGAGCGCCTTATTCTCGCGCCTGATCTCCATCTCCTCGAGCTTGCGCAAATTGCGCAGCCGCATGTTGAGGATGGCGTCGGCTTGCACCTCGGAAAGCTTGAATGTCTTGATGAGGACAGGCTTGGGCTCGTCCTCGTTGCGGATGATCTTGATGACCTTGTCGAGGTTGAGATAGGCGACGAGGAATCCGCCCAGCACTTCGAGGCGATGCTCGATCTGCGCCAGGCGATACCGGGAGCGCCGGACCAGCACCTCGCGGCGGTGATCGAGCCATTCGCGCAGCACTTCGGCGAGGTCCATCACCTTGGGTACCCGGCCCTTGGAGAGGACATTCATGTTGAGCGAGATGCGGCTTTCCAGCTCGGTCAGCTTGAACAGCGACTCCATGAGCAGCTCGGCATCGACCGTGCGCGACTTCGGCTCGATGACGACACGGACATCCTCCGTCGACTCGTCGCGGAATTCATCAACCAGCGGCAGCTTCTTCTCGTTGAACAGTTCCGCCATCTTCTCGATCAGGCGGGTCTTCTGCACCAGCCACGGAATCTCGGTGATGACGATCTGGTAGGTGCCGCGGCCGGTGTCCTCCTTGTGCCAGCGCGCCCGCACGCGAAACGAGCCGCGCCCGGTGGCATAGGCTTCGGCGATGGCTTCGCGCGGATCGACAATCAGGCCACCGGTCGGAAAATCCGGGCCGGGAATGTATTTCAGCAGGGTTTTGGCGCGGGCATTCGGATTGTCGATCAGGAACAGTGCCGCATCGCAAAGC
>JAFKKQ010000138.1 GCA_017304505.1 Hyphomicrobiales bacterium
GCCGATCTTCCCGTTAAGGCCAAACCGGTCGAATACGTGAAGGTCTGCTCCCTGTACGGCGCGGGGTTCTACTACGTTCCCGGCACCGACATCTGCATGAAGGTCGGCAGCTACATCCGCTTCCAGCAGGACTTCGGCCAGGGATCGAGCATCTCGGCCGGTGGCCTCGCCGGCGCCGGCGGCCGGAGCACCCGCGTCGATACGCAGGACTACGCCATGCGCACCCGCGCGGTGGCGACGTTCGACACCCGCCAGCAGACCGCTTACGGCACGCTGCGCACCTACCTGCTGATGGGCTTCCAGCAGGATTCGACGCTGGCGCCGTCCACCTCGCCGAATGTCTACATGACGCGCGGCTTCATCCAGCTGGCCGGCTTCACCTTCGGCAAGGCGACGTCGTTCTTCGACTTCGTGTCGACGGCGGCGGTGGCCTACAACGCCGGCTTCAACTACGCCCCGGACACCGGCGACGCCGGCCAGATGGTGGCGGCCTACACCGCGCAGTTCGGCAACGGGCTGTCGGCCACGATTTCGGCCGAACAAAGCCGGCGCTTGGCCACGGTTGGTGTTCTTGGGACCAGCTTTGGTTCCAGCCTTGGCAATCCTGTCGGTCTGGACATGGGCGGCATCGGCTTTACTCAGGCCAACGGCGATCCGGTCCCGCCGACACGCGCCTCGTCGGCTGCCGGCGTCGGTTTAGCCGACATTGTCGGCAACATCCGTATCGATCAGGCCTGGGGCTCGGCCCAAATCTCTGCGGCGTTGCACGACGCCCGTGCGGGCTACTATGCGAACGGCTCCACTGCGGCCTCGAACGTGTGGGATGTGAACGGTCATCCGGACGACAAGTGGGGCTGGGCTGTCAGCGCGGGTCTCCGCCTGAACGCGCCGATGATCGGCCCCGGCGACTACTTCCAGGCTCAGGCGATCTACACGCAGGGTGCGATCAGGTATGCGGCTCAAACCCCTTCGGGTTCTACGCTGCAGAAGTGGAACGGCAACGATGTCGGCTTCGGCTTCTGGGAAGACGGCATCTTCGGCAACGGCAACGTCGAGCTGACCACGGCCTGGAGCCTGTTCGCGTCGTACGAGCACTTCTGGACGCCGTCCCTGCGGACGTCGCTCTACGGATCGTACATCGACGTCTCCCACAACGGGGCGGCGACGGCGATCATCTGCACCTCGGGTGGTGCATTCACCGCTAACGATCCGGGCTGCAACCCGGACTGGAGCGCGTGGAACATCGGCGCGCGGTCGCAGTGGGACATCACCAAGGACCTCTACGTCGGTCTGGACGTGATCTACCAGAAGCTCAACTCCGCGAGCCCGAACAGTGCTGGCGTTTTGAACGTCACGGGGTCCGGTGCTGGCGCGAATGCCCCGGGCCAATACCTCGTCCGCGACCAAGATGCCTGGACCGCGACGTGGCGCATCCAGCGCTCGATCACTCCTTGATCGTCGCCTGACAACAAGCAGGCTTGTTTCAAGCTTGCGACCCCGGCAGCCTCGGCTGCCGGGGTTTTTATTTGGGCTTGTGCGAAGGTGGGATCGCTGACGGCTCTGTGCTGACATTCCGGGAAGGGTCCGGAATTCGGCGCCGATGCTTAAGCAACAATTCGAGAGTGTCGGGCCTGGTGCATCCGACACACACGGCCCCTATGCGCCGGCGGGCTCGCAGCTTGCAGCGAAAGCGGCAATCCGGCCGACCACGTCCGTGCCGCTCAGGATCGGCGCGTGACCCTGGTCCGGCACGGTGACCGTCTCCAGCGCCGGCCGCCGCGCCTGCATCGCCGCGACCGTTTCCTCGGACAGCAGATCGGAGTTCGCGCCGCGCAGCACCAGCACCGGCACGCGCCCGAGCGCCTCGAACTCCGGCCACAGCGGCGGCAGCCGCCGGTGAAAGTCGATGGCGTCCAGTGTCCGCGCAAGCCGGGTGTCGTAGTTGGGGACCAGGCTGCGTTTGTCGGCTTTGAAGCTTCGGCGCGAGAAGGCGAGCCATTCGTCATCCGAAAGCCGGGTGAACTGCTGGCCGAACAGGCGGCGCAGGATATCGGCGCCTTCCTCGAAGC
>JAFKKQ010000139.1 GCA_017304505.1 Hyphomicrobiales bacterium
AGCTGCTGCGCTCGCTGCAGCGCGCGGCCATCATGACCAGCGACAAGTTCAAGGGCGTGCGCTGGGTGATCGCGCCTGGCAGCCTGAAGATCAGCTCCACCAATGCCGACCAGGAAGAAGCGGTCGAAGAACTGGAAATCGAGCTCGCCGCTGAACATCTCCGGCAACGAAGCCATCGCTGTCCTATAGGGAATGCCGGTGGCCCTCAGGCCGCGGCGGGCCTTGTACAGCTCGGCCGATGCCAAGGCGGGCGGCGCACCGTAGCCGTAGCTCGCTTTCTCGCCTTTCGCCCGCATCGCCTCCGTCAGTTCAGCCACAGTTTTCCAGGGCGCCTCGGGGCGCACCACGAGGATGAAATAGCCCTTCTGAAGCGTAGCAACGGGCGTGAAATCCTTGATCGGATCGTAGGAAAGCCTCTTGAAATTGAACAAGTTCGCTGCATGCGACGACGTTACCGACGTAATCAAGATCGTGTAACCGTCCGGAGGCGCCTTCGCGACTGCGTCGGCGCCGAGCGAAAGGATCATGCCGGGCCTGTTCTCGACGATCACCGGCTTGCCTGCGAGTTCTGCCAATTTATCGGCGTAGTAGCGCGCGACGATGCTGCCGCCGCTGCTGGCGGGAAGGCCGACCACAACTCTTATTTCCCGTGTTGGAAAATCCTGCACCTGGGCACTGCTGAGCGGGGCATTCCAAAGGCCCAATAGGGCTACAGCGATACCGAATCTCATACCGGCCTCCAACTGTTTTGCCAAGCATCAGAAGTCACAGCTCCAACTCACCCCGTCACGATCGACGCACCGAGCGTAGTCGTTCCCCGTCTCGGAGAGTGGGTCATCGCGCAGCAGGGTAGACGATTGTCCCATCAGATTGAGCGACAGCACCGGAAGTGAGATGAGCCGGCTCCAGACGGCTCTCCCCCATGATGTGAAAAACGTCCTCCCCATTGGCGATAAGATAGTCGGCAACGATGCGGCGGTGGCACCGCCACCACACGGCTTCCGAACACATGATCGCACAGTGCCGATGATGTCCCTCATCGAGAAGATGCTTGAAACCCTCATGAAACTGGACCGAGAGCGCGTAGTCGGCATAGTTGTGGAAGCTCTGGTTGGTCCAGAATCCATTCAGGCTCGCAGGCAAGCTTCGCGCTTTTCCGCGCAGGCCGCCGAGCGCAGCCACATGCTCATACGAAATGTCGAAGGCAGCCAAGGCATCGGGCAATGTGTCCGTGTTGAACTGTGGATTGGATCTCGATCTGGGAATCGTTCTGATGTCCACGACGCTGTCGACATGAGGCCCGCGCAACATCTCGACGAACTCCTCCAGGTCTCGGTTGGAATGACCGATGGTGAAGAATGGGAGCTTCACGCGCGCCCTCATCGCACATAATCGAGGACGCTGCCCTTATGGGCCGCGATATGATCGGTTTTGTCGCTTTTGATCTCGTATTGGGGATCGTCTTCCGAGGCACGATGCGTATGACCTTTGTAGTCGAAGTCCCTGGTGTGAACGGCGATGATGGTCCCGGACACCCGACCGGCCTCGGAATTCCAGCTTACATGGTCGCCGATCTTGAATCGCTTGGCCATCGCGCAAACCCCTTGGTTTCTTAAGGAACGCCCTTACGACCCTATCGTTGCACCGGCGTCGGGCGAACCGAGTTTCCCGCGTGGAAGTGTAAAACAAGCGCCGTGCGGCAATCCATTCAGAACGTTGTTGGGATCACCGATCATGGCGCCTGCCGATAAAAACGCCAACGCCCAGCCAAACAACAGCGATGGCAGCACCCAGAAGAGCCACCACCCCTGTCGATCCGATAGTGCTGATCCAGGCATTCAGCCAAGCTGAAAGGGCATCGCCGCCACGGTAGACAAACGTATCAATGGCATTCTTGGCTTTGTACTTCGTCTCCGTGTCGAGCGGCGCAAAGAGCATTTCGCGACCGGGCCGTACCAACGCATATTCACCAATCCGGCGCACAAGCATGACCAGCACCAGGACTGTGAAGGTCGGCACGGCGGCGAGAAGGCCGAACCCCAAGATCATCATCGCCCAAGTGGA
>JAFKKQ010000122.1 GCA_017304505.1 Hyphomicrobiales bacterium
TCTCGACAGTCTCGAGGGAAGCCTGCTCGGCCGGAACGAAGACAACGCCGCCGGCGTGACGCTGCGCGCGGCGCTGGCCGAGCGCGATCTTTCTCCGCAGCACGCGCAGGACCTGCTCACCGCGTTTCGCCAGGATGCCACCAAGAACCGTTACGCCGACTGGGACGACCTGATCGACTATTGCCGCTATTCGGCGATGCCGGTCGGCCGCTTTGTGCTCGACGTGCACGGCGAGAGCCGCGCCACCTGGGCGGCGTCGGACAAGGTGTGCGCCGTGCTTCAGGTCATCAACCACTTGCAGGACTGCGTGCAGGATTACCGCAAGCTCGATCGGGTCTATGTTCCGCTCGACGCGCTGGCCGCGGCGGGCGCGTCGGTCGAAGACCTCGACGCGCCGCGCTCCACGCCGGCGCTGCTCGCCTGCCTGCACGGGCTTGCCGAACGCACCGCCGCCATGCTGGAAGAGGGTAGCACGTTGCCTGCGCAGATTGCAGACCGGCGGCTGTCGCTGGAGATCGCCGCGATCGTCACGCTGGCGCGGCGTTTCGTCCGGGTGTTGCGCGAGCGCGATCCGCTCAGCGAAAACGTTCGCCTCGGCAAGCTCGGGGTTGCCGCCTACGGCGCGCTCGGCGCTGCCAAGGGCTTGTTTGGACTCTTCGGCCGCGGGCCTCGCCCCGCAGGCGCCGTCAGTAGATCGTCAGCCGATGAACGACGCAGCCGTCCCCACTGATCCCTCCGCTTCAGCCGCGCCGGGCCGGGCCTCGGGCAGCTCGTTCTACACCGCGATGCGGATCCTGCCGCGCGCGCAGCGTGAGGCCATGTTCGAGATCTATTCGTTCTGCCGGCTGGTGGACGACATCGCGGACTCGAGCGCACCCCATGCGGAGCGCAAGGTTGCATTGGCGCAATGGCGTTCGCATATCGAGGCGATCTATGCCGGACGGCCGCCGGTCGAGCTGACTGCGCTGGCGCGGGCGGTGCGCGACTTCGGGCTGCGCAAGGAGGATTTCCTGGCGGTGATCGACGGCATGGAGATGGACGCGGAACAAGACGTCCGCGCGCCGGACTGGGCGACGCTCGACCTTTATTGCGACCGCGTGGCGAGCGCCGTCGGTCGCCTTTCGGTGCGCGTGTTCGGCATGGAGGAGGTGGAGGGCATCGCGCTCGCCCATCATCTTGGCCGCGCGCTGCAACTGACCAACATCCTGCGCGACATCGACGAGGATGCCGGCATCGGCCGCCTTTATCTGCCGCGCGAGGAACTGACCAAGGCCGGCATCGGCAGCACCGATCCCCAGACGGTGGCGGCGAGTGGCAGGCTCGCGCAGGTCTGCGAGGCGGTGGCGGCGCGGGCGCGGAGCCATTTCCAGGAGGCCGACGTGATCCTGGCGCGCAACCCCCGCCGTGTGGTGAAAGCGCCGCGCATCATGGAAGAGGTCTACCGCACCATCCTGCATGGCATGACGGAGCGTGGCTGGGCGCCGCCGCGCACCCGCGTGCGGGTGAGCGGATTGCGGCTGTCCTGGATCGCCGTGCAGTACGCGATCATCTGATGGCACGCACGGTCCACATCATCGGCGCAGGTCTTGCGGGGCTTGCAGCGGCGGTGCGGCTGGCGCCCCCGGGCGTCAGCGTTGTCGTGCATGAAGCGACCGCGCACCCCGGCGGGCGGTGCCGCTCGTTCTACGACCGCGCCATCGGCATGACCATCGACAACGGCAACCATCTGGTGTTGTCGGGCAATCGTGCGGTGCGCGAATTCGCGCAGGCTATCGGCAGCGCCGCGGCGCTGGTCGGGCCGGACAGCGCGGACTTCCCCTTCGTCGATCTTTCGAGCGGCGAGCGCTGGACGCTGCGCATCAACGACGGCTTGCCGTGGTGGATTCTTGACAGGAGCCGCCGCGTGCCCGGCACGCGCGTCGGCGAATACCTGCGCGCCGGCCGTCTGCTGCGCGCGGCGGACGGCGCCACCGTCGGCGACGTTCTGGATTGTTCGGGGCCGCTCTATACGCGCCTCCTGCGTCCGCTCTTGGTCGCGGCGCTCAACGTCGAGCCGCCCGAAGGCGCGGCGAGCCTTGCCGCAGCGATCGTGCGCGAGACTTTGGGGAAGGGCGGCGCGGCCTGCCGGCCGCTGATTGCGCGCGACGGTTTGAGCCATGCCTTCATCGAGCCGGCGCTCACGCATCTCCGCGAGCGGGGCGTCGACATTCGATTGGAGCACGAGCTGCACGCCATCGAATTCGAAGGCGTGCGCGCCGCGCGGCTCGACTTCGGCACCGATGCCGTCGAGCTTGCGCCGGACGATGCGGTGATCGTCGCGGTGCCGACGCACGCGGCTGCTGCGCTTCTGCCGGACGTGTCCACGCCGCAGGGCTACCGCGCCATCGCCAACGTGCATTTCCGCATCGCGCCGCCGCCCGGCACGCCTCCGATGCAGGGCGTCATCGGCGGCACGACCGAATGGATCTTCGCCTTCGAGGGCCGGTTGTCGGTGACGATCAGCAACGCCGACCGGCTGATGACCGTGTCGCGTGACACACTGGCGCGGACCGTCTGGGCGGAGGTCGCGAGCGCCGTCGGCAGCACGGCCGAACTGCCGCCGTGGCAGGTCGTGCGCGAGCGCCGCGCCACGTTCGTTGCGACGCCGGAGCAGAACGCCAGGCGGCCCGGTGCGCGGACGCAATGGAGCAACCTGTTCCTTGCCGGCGACTGGACTGCGACGGGCCTGCCCGCGACGCTCGAAGGCGCGGCGCGCTCGGGGCAGCGCGCGGCGGAGCTTGTCATGGCCGAAGCTTCCACGCGGAGCGCAGCGTGACCGTGAACCGCGCCGATCTCGATCGCAGCATTGCGACCGCGACGCGAGCCTTGCTCGACGCGCAGAAGCCCGACGGCCATTGGCTGTTCGAACTGGAGGCCGACGCCACCATTCCGGCCGAATACGTGCTGTTGCGCCATTATCTCGGTGAGCCGGTCGATGCCGAACTGGAGCGCAAGATCGGCGTCTACCTGCGCCGTATCCAGGGCGCGCACGGCGGCTGGCCACTCTTTGCGGACGGCGAATTCGACATGAGCGCCAGCGTGAAGGCGTATTTCGCGCTGAAGACCGTCGGCGACGACATCGACGCGCCGCACATGGCGCGGGCGCGCGAGGCGATGCGCTCGCGTGGCGGTGCGGCCCGCGCCAACGTGTTCACGCGCATCCTCTTGGCGCTCTACGGCTTCATTCCGTGGCGCGCGCTGCCGGTGATGCCGGTGGAAATCATGCTGCTGCCGAAGTGGTTTCCGTTCCACCTCGACAAGATTTCATACTGGAGCCGCACCGTTATCGTGCCGCTGCTGGTGCTGATGGCGAAGAAGCCCCGCGCGCGCAATCCGAAGGCTGTCCGCATCGACGAACTGTTCCTCGATCCGCCGGCAACGCTCGGTCCGGTGCCCAAGGCGCCGCAGCAGAAGGCATCGTGGTTCTGGTTCTTCCGCGCAGTGGACAATGTGCTGCGCGCGACCGAGCCGGTGTTTCCGAAAGCGACGCGGCAGCGCGCTATCGACCGGGCCGTGGCGTGGGTGGGCGAGCGGCTCAACGGCGAGGACGGCCTCGGCGCGATCTTCCCGGCGATGGCCAACAGCGTGATGATGTACGACGCGCTCGGCTATCCGCCCGACGATCCGCGGCGCGCCATCGCCCGGCTTTCCATCGAGAAGCTTCTGGTCGTGCACGAGCACGAGGCCTATTGCCAGCCGTGCGTGTCGCCGATCTGGGACACCGGGCTTGCTTCGCACGCGCTCCTGGAGACGGGCGACGCCGAGGCGCAGGCACGCGCCACCGAAGGGCTGAAATGGCTCGAGCCCAAACAAGTGCTCGACGTGCGCGGCGACTGGATTGCGCGGCGGCCTGACGTGCGGCCGGGCGGCTGGGCGTTTCAGTATGCCAATCCGCATTACCCGGACGTCGACGACACCGCGGTGGTGGTCATGGCGATGGACCGCGCGGCCGGTCGCGATCCTTCGGTCGATCATGGTGCGGCGATCGCGCGGGCGCGGGAGTGGATCGTCGGCTTGCAAAGCGAAAATGGGGCGTGGGGCGCGTTCGACGCCGATAACGAGTACACCTATCTGAACAACATGCCGTTCGCGGACCACGGCGCGCTGCTCGATCCGCCGACCGAGGACGTGACCGCACGTTGCGTGTCGATGCTGGCTCAGCTTGGCGCCAAAGACACGCCCGCCGTCGCCGCCGCCGTGGACTATCTCAAGCGCACGCAGCTTGCGGATGGAAGCTGGTACGGCCGCTGGGGCATGAATTACATCTACGGCACCTGGTCGGTGCTGTGCGCGCTCAACGCCGCGGGCGTCGATCACGCCGCGCCGGAGATGCGCAAGGCCGCCCAATGGCTGATTTCGATTCAGAACGCCGACGGCGGCTGGGGCGAAGACGGCTCAAGCTACAAGCTTGACTATCGCGGCTATGAGCCTGCGCCGAGCACGGCTTCGCAGACGGCGTGGGCGCTGCTCGGCCTGATGGCGACGGGCGACGTGGACGATCCGGCGGTGGTGCGTGGCATCGCCTACTTGCAGCAGAACCAGGGACGCGACGGCTTTTGGGAGGAGGCGCGCTACACCGCGACGGGATTCCCGCGCGTGTTCTATCTGCGCTACCACGGCTACCGTCGCTATTTCCCGCTCTGGGCGCTGGCGCGCTATCGCAACCTCACGACAGGCAACGACAGGATCGTCAGGGTTGGCATGTAACAGCCGGCGTTAGAGCACGATCCGGAAAAGTGGGAACCGGTTTTCGGATTAGATCGTGCTCAATCGAAAAGATAAGCAACGAGTCTGATTCAACGCAGTCTAATCAGACTCTAGCTGCCGGACCCGTTGAGCTTCGCTTTCTGCTCGTCAGTGAGTTGATTGTAGAAATCGTTCAGGGCGAGACCGACGGTGGAGGCCGCAAAGATCATCGCGGTGAGACGGTCCGCTGCCGCATCCAGGCGCTCGGTCGGCGTCACGGCGATTGGCCGCAAGCACGACGCCATCAGGAATTGCCCCATCTCAAACGATTTCTTTTGCAGCGCATCGAGGCTTGCGCGCTGCGCCTTGGTCGGGTGCAGCGACTGTTCGATCTGCCGTATTTGCCCGTCGTTCGATGCCGGCACGCCGCACACGCGCGCCATATCGTCGCGGTTTGCCGTGCGCGAATCGGCAGACACGGACGCCGATGCCGCAAACTGCTTTCTCTGATTTTCGGTGAGCGTGCTGTAGAATTTTGCCAGCGGCGTCCGCAACTGGACGGTCGCGTCGTGCACCGCCCAGAGCGTGTTCTGCATGGCGCGCAGGCGCTCCGTTGGCGACGCCGCCGCCTGTTCGCGACAGGTGGACCGGATTGCGGCAACGGCGTCGCCCAGGGTGGTCTTGAGCCGGTCCAGCGCCGCACGCTGTGTGGCATCCAACTGCGCGGTGCGCGCGATGTCGGCGGCAGGCCAATCCGAATCCTGCGTTGAACCGCCGCACGGATCCGACGCCGCGGCCGTCGCGATGGCAGAACCGCTCGCGCTGGCCTGTGTCGCGTTCGCCCCTGTTGCGGGCGACGCGCCGGTCGGCGCAAAGATCGCCGCGAGCACATCGCCGATGCCGTGGTCCCGCAGCCGTGCGCTGTATTCCTTCGGCCAGAATGTGAAGCCGATCACGTCTTCGTAAGCACCGGGCCAGCTCAATGGGCCGACAACGCCGAGCTTCAGCCCTCCGGAACCGGATACCGGCGCCCCATCATTGTGCGCTTGGTGCGATTCGGCTGGTGCGGTCAGGGCGGCGCTGCGTTGTGCCGGAGCGGGGGCAGGGATGGGGATCGATTCGGCGGGCGCCGATGCCGGAACGACGGTGGCGCCGGCCGAATCAGTGGCAGCCACGGCGGCAGCGGTGCCTGCGGCGGCGGCCGCCGCTGCAGGGACCGCGGTGGCGTCAGGCTTCGACTGTGCCGTCGCGGCGCGCTTGGAGCGCGGGGCCTTTGCCCGCCGCCGATGCGAGGTCCGCCGGCCGGCGTGTCCGGCATTCAGGAGCGTTCCGATCGGGTTGGTGAAGAATCCGAACACCGCCCCGGGCAGGCCCCGCGGCCGTGCCTCTGCGGTCTGCGAGACGGCCACGGATGCCAGCAACAGGCCCAGAACCAATATCGTTCCACGACGCATGGATGGCCTCCGGTCCTCACAATTACCCCGCCGGCAAGTCGTTTCCGCGAGTCGGTTTCCGCAAGCCAGCTTCCGCAAGTCAATTTTCCGGCAAACCGCTCGTGTTGGCAAAAACGCGCCCCAAAAAGCGTCTACGTGACCCAGATGTTACAACCGTGGCAGCCGCGTCGGGTTCCATTCGCCGCCATTCCGTGTACAACACCGAGCCTTGTCGATGATCGCCTGATGGGTCCGCCTCGTCACATCGTATAAGCGTCTCGGTGTCCCAAGGCCCACGCGCTGGAAGGAAGGGCTGTGTCCACAAGAGATTCCGAATCGACCGAGGCGATCGACGGAAAGCCCATGCAGCCGCGCAAGCTGCACAATCTGGCCTATGGCATCGAGCGCGTTGGGCTGATTCCGTTGCGCACGCCGATCGTTTCGGCCATCATCCTGATCCTTCTTTGCATTGTCGCGAGCCTTGGGATCGAGCGTCTCAAGGTCGATGATTCGCTCAGCCAGTTGTTCCGCTCCGAAACCCCCGAGTTCAAGCAATACGAGGAGGTGACCAAGCGGTTTCCGTCCGCCGAGTTCGATGTCCTTGTCGTGGTCGAGGGCAAGAACCTGATGGCGCGCGGCTCGATCGAAAAGATGCGCGATCTCGTCACCGACCTGCAGTTGATCGATGGTGTGCGCGGCCTGATCTCGCTGTTCTCCGCCCGGCAGCCGCCGGAGGGCGGCAACCTGCCGGCGCCGCTGTTCCCCGAGACACTGCCGACCGGCGCGGAATACCAGGCGCTGGTCAAGCGCGTGCTCAGCAACGAGATCATTCGCGGCAAGCTGATTTCGGACGACGGCACGTTGGCGCTGGTCGTGCTCTCGCTCGATCCGAAGATCGTCGGCGGAACGGGCCTCAACACCGCCGTCGGCGAAATCCGCAAGACCATGCAGGACGACCTCGAGGGCACGGGGCTCACCGCGCAGCTCTCCGGCGTTCCGGTGATGCAGCTCGAGATCCGCAACGCCGTCGAGCGCGACCGGCTGCTCTACAACACCATCGGTTTCGTCGCCGGCTGCCTGATCGCTATCGCCTTCTTCCGCCGCGTCTCGTTCATGATTGTCGCGGCAGGGCCGCCGCTGATCGCCATCCTGCTGTCGCTTGGCGCGCTCGGCTGGCTCAACTTCAGCCTCAACATGTTCCTCAACGTGATGACGCCGCTCATCATGGTGATCAGCTTCTCCGACAGCATGCAGCTCACGTTTGCGGCGCGCGACCGGCTGATCGCGGGGATGGACAAATATCAGGCGTTCCGCGAGGCGGTGCTGGTCGTCGGCCCCGCCTGTGTGTTGACCCACGGCACCGCGGGTATTTCGTTCATCGCGCTGCAGTTCTCCAATTCGGATCTGATCCGCACGTTCGGCGAGGCGGGCCTGCTCGCGACCGTGGTGGCACTCTTGGCCGTCCTCTCGCTCGTCCCGCTGCTTGGCGTACTGCTGGTGCGCCGCGAGGCGGCTTTTGCCGCAAAGATCAAGGGCGCGGATGTCGGCGTCGATTGGCTGCGCCGCTTCTGCCGCTGGATCGCGCAGCGCATGGTGAGCCATCCGGGTCTTTACAGCCTGATCGCGCTGGTGGTGGTTGCGGGGCTGGCGGGCATCTACACCAATCTGCAACCGCGTTACCGCCTTGCCGACCAGGTGCCCGACAAGCGCCAGGCGGTCGAAGCGTCGAGCCGGCTCGACGCCAAGCTCACCGGCGCCAATCCCATCGACGTGCTGATCGAATTCCCCAAGGGCGCCGATCTCTACAGCGCCGGTACGCTCGCCACTATCGCTGCGGTGCATTCGATTGTTGAGAAGCAGGCGGGCGTTGGCAACGTCTGGTCGCTCGATTCGCTGCGGCGCTGGCTCGCCGAGAAGGCCGGCAAGGTGGATGTCGCCACGCTCAAGGAGTATGTCGACATCCTGCCGGAGCACCTGGTGCGGCGCTTCATCTCGGCGGATAAGGACGCGGTGGTGGTGTCCGGCCGCATCCCCGATGTCGATGCCAGCGAGTTGCTGCCGGTGGTCGAAAAACTGGACAAGGCGCTCAACAGCGTGCGCGAAGCGCATCCGGGCTACCGCATATCGGTGACCGGACTTTCGGCGATCGCCGCGCGCAACTCGGCCGACATGATCGGCAAGCTGAACCACGGCCTGACGATCGAGATCGTCTTTGTCGCCGCGTTCATCGGGATCGCCTTCCGCTCGTTCGCGGTCATGCTCGTCAGCGTCTTGCCCGGCATCTTCCCGGTGGTGCTGGCGGGAACGGTGCTGTGGCTGATGGGGGAGGGGCTGCAGTTCGCCAGCGTCGTGGCGCTGACGGTATCGTTCGGACTGGGGTTAAGCGCGACGATCCACTTCCTCAACCGGCTGCGGCTCGAGGACAAGCCGGAGAACGATCCGGCCGTCGGCGTCGAGCGCGCCACCATCCTGGTCGGCCCGGCTCTGATCCTGACCTCGGTGGTGCTGGCCTGCGGGCTGGCGGTGATGGTGTTCTCGGACCTGCCGTCGCTGCGGCTGTTTGGCTGGCTCAGCGCCTTCGCCATGCTGGCGGCGCTCATCGCCGATCTTTTGATCCTGCGGCCGACGGCGATGTATCTCAATCAGTGGGCGCGCCGGTTGCGCAAGCGTTCGGCGGTGGGGCAGTAGGCCGTCGCCGCGGCGGCTCGCATGACATGCCCGCGACAAGCGCGGGCATGAAGTGCCGTAAAGGCTCCAGCCCCGGCATGCGCCGACGGCGGTCAGCGGCCCTTGCGGGAGAGCGAGATCGCGACCTCGGAGATCTCGCTGCCCGGCGACCGGATCAAGACCTCCTGGCGGTTGCCGCGTGTCGTCAGCGATAGCGTCGCGTTGAAGCCGACGCTCGACACCTTGGCATCGATATGGTTCGCCGCTGCGCGGCCGCCGAGCTGGCCGTAGACTTGGCGGCTGGCCTCATTCCAGGATCCCTGGATGACCCCGCGGTCGTAGGAGATGTCGCTTTGCAGTTCGACCTTGTAGCTGTCGCTGGCGCAGCGCAGCGACAGCGACAGCGTGTTGCCCGGAGCCCCGACCACGTAATGGCCGCGGCAGCGGATCCGCTCCCGCGAGCCGTTCTGGACGGTGATGGTGCCGTTTCCGGCCCAGTTGCCGGCGAACTGGGCAAACGGCCCATCGGCTGCTTGCGAAATGTCGGCCGTGCAGGCCATCAGGCCGAGCACGGCGGCAAACGTTACAAATCGACCTGTTTTCGCTGCGTTCATGGATCGCCCAAAATCGCGGTGGTCCACGCCTGCTCCTTGCAAGTGTTCCGACCGCGCCCCTGATGATGGTGGTACCGGCCTAACGCGAGCTTACGATAGTCGTCTGACAGTTGGAAACTATGCCGCCGTGGGATGCTTGCTGCGTGTGGCGTTGTTCTGCTTGATTTCGGTGAGCTTCTGCTCGACGTGCCGTGAAAAGACGTATTGCGCCGGCCGCTGGTTCTCCAGCGAGATGTCCGGAGCCATATTGCCGTCCGTCTTCACACCGCGCAGGCTGACGCCCAGGGCCTTCAACGGATGCTTGAACGTGTCCTCGACGGAGGTCGCCTCGAAGCCGCTGTGGACCATGCAGTCGGCGCACTTCTCGTAATTGCCGACGCCGTAGGAGTCCCAATCGGTCCCTTCCATCAGCTCCTTGAAGGTCTTGGCGTAGCCTTCGCCCAGGAGATAGCAGGGCTTCTGCCAGCCGAAGACGGTGCGCGTCGGGTTGCCCCACGGCGTGCAGTGATAGGTCTGGTTGCCGGCGAGGAAATCGAGGAACAGGCCGGACTGGCTGAACGACCAGTTCTTACCGCCCTTGCCTTTGCTGAAGATGTCGCGGAACAGTTGCTTGGTCTTGTTGCGGTTGAGGAAGTGCTGCTGGTCGGGCGCGCGCTCGTCGGCATAGCCCGGCGACACGGTGATGCCGTCCACGCCCATCGCCATCACGTCGTCGAAGAACTTTGCCATCCGCTCGGGATTGGCGTTGTTGAACAGCGTGCAATTGATGTTGCAGCGGAAGCCCTTGGCCTTGGCGGCCTTGATGGCGGACACCGCACGGTCGTAGGTGCCGGTCTGGCACACCGACTTGTCGTGGTCTTCCTTGTCGCCGTCCAGGTGCACCGACCAGACGAAGTAGGGCGAAGGCTCATAGTCCTTCATGCGCTTTTCCATCAGCAGCGCATTGGTGCACAGGTAGACGAACTTGCGGCGGGCAATCATGCCCTTGACGATCTGCGGCAGCTCCTTGTGGAGCAGCGGCTCGCCGCCGGCGATCGACACCACCGGCGCGCCGCACTCGTCCACGGCCTGCAAGGCGTCTTCGACCGAGATGCGCTGGTTCAGGATCTCATCGGGATAATCGATCTTGCCGCATCCCGCGCAGGCGAGGTTGCAGCGAAACAGCGGCTCCAGCATGAGCACCATCGGGTAGCGTTTGCGCCCCGCCAGGTGCTGACGAATGAGATAGCTGCCGACGTGAAGCTTCTGCAGAAGAGGGATGCCCAATGCTACCGCCTATTTTTCAATGCTGTTTGGGTTTGCCGGACTGGGTGTGCTGAACCGGTTGGCTGAATTTGTTCGCTGAATTGGCCATCCGCCGCTCGGGCCGGAGAATGTTCCTTGGATCGATTGCAAATCGTCGGCGAAAGCAAACCACCGCCAGGGACGACTGCAACGCGTCTATCCTGTCATATCTAGCATTTTCGCGGGGGCGTGCAATGCCGCCTCCCGATTTTCAGGCTCATTGCGGTGTGTGCCGCCACGTTTGAGGCGGCTGGCCCCAGCGGCGGGAACCCGCAGATGGGCGTGCCGTCACGAAATGTCGCAGATATCGACTTGGGGCGTATTGTGTGACATAGCCGCGTCAACGGCGGCTGCTCCAGTCCGGGCCTGGACCCGAATTGTGCGGCGGTCGGGCCGTTACGGACATTTATTCTTATGTTTCAATCGCTTCGGTCCATGTCGGCGACGCCGCTCGGGTGGTCAAGGCCGCAATATGCTGTGCGCCCCACCTTCGGCCGCGACAAGGCCGCATTATGGAGCGCTTGCGACTCGGTGTCCCGAGTCGTGACCATGCGGTTGCCGTCTTTCGCCTCCAATCAACAGCCGGACGGGCGCCTGCACTCTCGCGAGGGAGCCAAGGCTCTTGCGCGTCCGGTGGGTCCGCGTGCGAGCCGGCGAGGGCGCCCGAACGTCGTTTTCATTCTGCCGTGCGGCCTCTCGTCCGAGGTCCGGGCATCCGCATCCGAAACATTCGTGTCCCATGCTGGTTTCCACGGTTAAGCATATCGTTGCGCTGTGCAGCCGTTGGGCCTGGGCGGTGATCGCGCTGGCGATCCTCGTCACGTCCGGATCGGCGTATTACGCCGCCACGCATTTCGCGATCACCACCGACATCAACAAGTTGATCGCGCCCGACCTCGGTTGGCGGCAGCGTGAGCGCGCGTATGAGAAGACGTTCCCCGGTCCGTTCAATTCCATCCTCGCGGTGGTCGATGCGCGAACGCCGGAGTTGGCCGCGGGCGCGACCGCCGTGCTGGCGAAGCGGCTCGCGGAGCAGCCCAAGTTGTTCCATGGGGTCAATCTGCTCGACGGCGATCCGTTCTTCGCCAAGAACGGATTGTTGTTTCAGTCCGAGGCGGACGTAGCCAGGACCACGGAAGGATTGGGCCGCGCCGCGCCGATCGTCGCCGCGCTGGCCGGCGATCCGACATTGCGCGGGCTGACGCGGGGGCTGTCGTTCGGCCTGCTCGGCGTGCAGTCCAAACGCATCACGCTCGACGATCTCTCGCGCGTGATGACGATGTCCGCCGACACCATCGACCATGTGCTCACGGGCGAGCGCGGCGAATTCTCCTGGCGCACGCTGATGAGCGGGAGCGCGCCAGCGCCAAGGGAGTTGCGCCACTTCATCGATATCAGGCCGGTGCTGGACTATTCGGCCTTGCAGCCGGGCCTGGTCGCGACTGATGCCATTCGTGCCGCGGTGTCCGATCTCAAGCTGGCGTCAGACTATGGCGCGCGAGTGCGCCTTACCGGCCCGGTGGCGATGGCCGACGATGAATTCGGCACGGTGCAGGAGGGGGCGCTCGCCAACGGCGTCGCCACCCTTGTCGTGGTCCTGATCATTCTGTGGCTCGCGTTGCGGTCGGGGCGGATCATCCTTGCCGTGTTCCTCAATCTGGTGGTCGGCCTCACCGTCACCGCTGCGCTCGGTCTGATGATGGTCGGCGCGCTGAATCTGATTTCGGTGGCCTTCGCTGTGCTGTTCGTCGGCCTCGGCGTCGATTTCGGCATCCAGTTTGCCGTGCGCTATCGCGCGGAGCGCTACGAGGACGGCGATCTGAAAACGGCGCTGTCGGCCACAGCCGAAAAGATCGGTGCGCCGCTGACACTTGCCGCCGCGGCGGTCGCGGCCGGTTTCCTGTCGTTTTTTCCGACCGACTACAAAGGCGTGTCGGAGTTGGGCCAGATCGCGGGCGTCGGTATGCTGATCGCCTATCTGACCAGTGTGACGGTACTGCCGGCGCTGTTGACGCTGCTCAGGCCGCCGGGCGAGCCCGAGCCGATCGGTTATCGGGTGCTTGCGCCGGTCGATCGCTTTCTCGAACGCCATCGCATCGCGGTGATCGGGGGCACTGCGCTTGTCGCGATCGCCGGTCTGCCGCTGCTTTATTATCTCACGTTCGATTTCAATCCGATCAACCTGCGGAGCCCGAAGGTGGAGTCGGTCGCGAC
>JAFKKQ010000140.1 GCA_017304505.1 Hyphomicrobiales bacterium
TCCGGCAGCGACAGCACCTCCGGCATCGATTCCAACACCATCGCCGGAAACTTCCAGACGTTCCTGACGCTGCTGACGACACAGCTTCAGAATCAAAATCCTCTCGACCCGCTCGACACCAACCAATTCACCGAGCAGCTCGTGCAGTTCGCGCAAGTCGAACAGCAGCTCAAATCCAACGACCAGCTTTCGACGCTGATATCGCTGCAGCAAACCGCGCAGCAAACCGCGGCACTCAACTTTGTCGGCCAGACCGTCGGCGTCAGCGGCGCGACGACGGCGCTCTCCAATGGCCAGGCGACCTGGAATCTGACGGTGCCCAAGCCCGTCACCGGCACCATCACCATCACCAGCCCGACCGGCCAGACGGCCTATAGCGGCGCGTATACGATGACCGCCGGCACGTCGCCGTTCGTCTGGGACGGCAAGGACTCCAGCGGCATGCAATGGCCTGACGGCAATTACACGATCACGGTGACGGCGCAGGACGCCAGCGGTCAGTTGGTGGCGATCCCAACCGAAATCGAAGCCGTGGTCGATTCCGCCGACCTGACGCAGAATCCACCCACGCTTTCGATCGGCGGTCAGGACTACACGCTCGACAAGATCAAGCGCGTGGTGCGAAACGGCGCCTGAGCGGCAGCAGAAATTCACGTACCATCCGGTAACGCTTCGTTCATTTCCTGGCGCGCACCGGCGCCGATCGCACCGCAAGCTCACAAAATACGCGGAAAACGCGACGCTTCAGCGATCCGGATTACGGAGCAAGCGCTTCAAAACTGGCGGCAATTTTTACCCAATTGTTTGGTCCGCTTAGCCAATTTTTAAGTCGCGGCCGGTAGTGTCTGGCTCCAGTGAGTCAGTAGCTGTGAGTATGTCGATGACCGAAACCCATCGCCCGAGGGTCAAATACGTGATCGGGCCGGACGGCAGCCCGTTGACGATTGCGGACTTGCCGGCACCGGGAACCAAGCGTTGGGTCATTCGCCGCAAGGCGGAGGTGGTGGCGGCGGTCCGCGGTGGCTTGCTGTCGCTGGACGAAGCCTGCGCCCGCTACACGCTGACGGTCGAGGAATTCCTGTCCTGGCAATATTCGATTGACCAGCACGGCCTCGCAGGTTTGCGCACCACGCGCATCCAGCAATACCGGCAGTAGCCCGAACCCATCCCAGTTTCAAAACGCCGGCGATCTTCGCCGGCGTTTTGCATTTTTGCGGCCGATCACCATTCAATCGTCCGAGCAATGCCCAACATGCGGCAGGAACCTCGCACTGCAGCAAGCCGTTCACACCAAGTCGTTCGCTCAACGGTTGGGTGGCGGTTCGATGTCTGCAATGCAAGGAGACTGACGATGAAACTCTGGCTGCTGACCGGCTCTGCCGCCGCCTTTTTCGTTATCGGGGCCGCGGCCGCGCAAGCCGAAACGGTTTATATCGCGGAACCCGGCGCCGTTGCGGTGCCCGACTATGTCTATGTGGCTCCGGCGGTGGAACCGGCTTACCCCGGTTCGTATGCCGTCACCGTTCCCGGCTACGAGATCGTGGAACAGCCGTCGGTCGTCGTTACGCCGCGGCGCGGATACGTGGTGGAACGCCCCGTTCCGCTCGAGCCGCGCGAAGTGATCGATGACGATGACGATGATGATGACGGCATCATCACCACAGGGACTTCGGCGTTGCCGGCGCAGTGCTCAATCGACGCCTTCGGTTTCGAGCGCTGCTTCTGACCTTTTTTTGAACGCTGCCGGTTTCGCCAGGATAGCGCCGCACGGCCGGACATGCGGCGGGCTCCGTCTCATCGGAACCATGCGCTGCAGCAATCGTTGACCCGTTTCGACACGAAGGAGGTCAGCATGCCCGACCGCAACCGACGCGCGGCGCTTCTTGCAACGGTTCTGACTGCCGCGGCGGCAGGAGTCGTCCCGATGCTCGGCTTGGCCCGAGCACAAGCTCCGGCCCCTCCGAATACGAACCAGGTCGAGCGGTCGCCGGAGGCCGTCGACCTGACGATGGAGCAACGGCACATCGTCAAGGAGATCATCATCAAGGCCTTGA
>JAFKKQ010000141.1 GCA_017304505.1 Hyphomicrobiales bacterium
GTTGAGGTCAATCGAAGCACTAATATCGCTGCTTGCTCTCGGCCTTCCAAAGACTGTCGGTTTCGATCTGGATAGTCACGTGCGACAAATTGAAATCGGTCTTCATCGCTGCCTGAGCCGCAGTCAATGTGGCCGGTGCCAAGGACATATCGGTTATGATCAGGTGACAGCTCATCGCATCGGCACCGGACGTGATCGTCCAAACATGGAGATCATGGACGGCGATTACCTCAGGGAGCTCCGAAAGCTTTCTTTCAAGCAACGTCATATCGATTTCCGGAGGCGTTCCCTCCATCAGAATGTGAACGGCCTGCTTAAGCAGAATCCACGTGCGGGGGACGATGAACAGTCCAATGCCAGCGCCGATGATCGGATCGACGAGTTGCCAGCCGGTTAGAACCACGACGGCTGCTGCGACAATCACGCCGAGCGAACCGAGCATGTCTGACAACACTTCGAAATACGCGCCCTTAACATTCAGACTTTCAGCCGAACCAGCGGAGAGCAATTTCATGCTGATCAAGTTGACGATGAGACCAATAACCGCCACAGCCAGCATTGGGCCCCCGATAATCTCCGGAGGGTTCAAAAATCGCTGATAGGCCTCATAGAGGATGTACACGGTCAACAGGAGGAGGACGACAGCATTGGTAAGTGCCGAAAGCACCTCCATGCGAACATACCCGAAGGTATTCTGCGGAGTCCTTGGCCGTTCAGCGAAACGGATCGCAATCAAAGCCAATGCCAATCCGCCGGCATCCGTCAGCATATGAGCTGCGTCAGCGATTAGAGCAAGACTTCCGGTCCACAGCCCGCCGATGACCTCGATAATCATAAAAGTAGTAGTGAGCGTCAACGCAATGTAGAGTCTGCTCTTGTGCCGCCCCGCTGCCGTCGTACTGGATATTGGGTCGCTTGCTGAGCCTCCTTCGGCCATGACACTCTCCATGAAAACCGAGGTTACGTTCCCTGCGGGTTTGCTCCTGCAACTGCTGTACCGCACGCAGAACAGAATTTGGCGTTAGCCGGGATCGACGTGCTGCACTTTGAACAAACCGCCTCAGATAATCCAAAACGCTGGCCGCAATTGACGCAAAAGCGGCTGTCCGGCGTGTTGTCAAAGCGACAACTGGGGCAGACAAGGATTCGCTGTTGTGCGGGAGGTGCTGATCGATTCCAATCCGGGCTGTGCCGATTACCTGAAAGCGTCCCACGATCAGGTGCCGAGCCGTACTGATCTCCGTGTCCGCCTCCGTGATGCCCCCCTCCGTGTCCGCCGCCATATCGTCGGCCAAATAGACGGTCGAGAAAATGGGATCCCATAACAACCTCCATGACGACTGAAACGTTCAGTAGCGAAGCCTCGAATTAAACTATCAAGGTGAAATTTGTCGCCTGCGATCTCGATAGGCGAGCAAGCGCAGTGCGTTGACGACGACCACGAGCGTCGAACCTTCGTGCATCGCGACCGCCGCGCCAATGCTCAGTCCCGCGATCGTCGACGGCGCCAACAGCACGACCACGCCGAGACTAATGAATACATTCTGCAGAATGATCCCGCGAGTTTGGCGGCTAAGGCCAACAGCGAAAGGCAGATGACTGAGATCGTCGGCCATCAGCGCGACGTCTGCAGTCTCCAGCGCGACATCAGAGCCGGCCGCGCCCATCGCAATGCCGACAGTTGCGCTCGCCATCGCAGGGGCATCGTTCACACCGTCGCCCACCATGGCAACCTTTTGCTCGGCGCGCAGTTTCTTGATAGCGTCGACTTTGTCTCGCGTCAGCGACCTTCTGGTGATCTCCGGAGATCATAATCATCCGCTTGATGCCTAGCGCGTGCAGTTGAGCCAGCGCATCGCGCGCGGCCGCGCGTGGCGTGTCCATCAGTCCGATTGCGCCGAGCTCTTTATTTCCATGCCGGACCACCATTGTCGTCCGCCCTCCATCGCGCAACTTTGCGATTGCGGTCGTGGAAGCGGTGCCCAGCGCAGCAATGCCGTCATTGCCGAACATCTCCGCTTTCCCGATCCAGACGGGTGTGCCGTCGAGCGTCGCGGTCACGCCGCGTCCGGTAAGACTCTTGAGATCTTGAGCCTCCGGTATGTCACTGTCCCTGAGGCGCTCGCGACCGTCCCGCGCAATAGCGGCGGCGAGCGGGTGATCGCTGAGCTGCTCCACCGCCACCGCAACCCTCAGCAGCTCTTCCTCCGAAACGCCTTCTGCAGGCACGACATCGGTGATACGCGGACGGCCCTCCGTCAACGTGCCGGTCTTGTCGAAGGCGATCGCGCTGAGCGAACCGAGATTCTCAAGCGGGGCGCCACCCTTAATCAAGACGCCGCCACGAGCCGCGCGCGCCACTCCTGACAACACCGCGCTTGGTGTGGCGATTGCGAGCGCGCAGGGACTCGCCGCCACAAGCACCGCCATCGCGCGATAGAAGCTCGCGCTGAACGGCTCGTCGATCACCACCCAGGCGAAGAGCAAGATGACAGCTAGCACCAGCACGACGGGCACGAAGACTCGTTCAAATTTATCCGTAAAACGTTGTGTCGGTGATTTCTGCGTCTCGGCCTCGCTGACCATCTGGACGACTTTGGCCAGCGCCGTCTCGGTCGAGAGGCGCGTTACCTCCACCTCGATCGCGCCGGAACCGTTGATGGTCCCAGCAAAGACTCGCGAGGACGAACCTACCGCGTTGGGCCTAGCTCGCGCCGCGGCGATATCGTCCACTGGGCGTTTGTCAACCGGGATGCTTTCACCCGTCACCGGCGCTTGATTGACGCTCGATTCGCCCTTGACCAAAAACCCGTCAGCCGGAAGTCGTTCGTTGGGACGCACGAGGACCATATCGCCGACCACGAGTTCCTCGACAGGGACTTCTTGGCTCTGACCATCGCGGCGCACAGTGGCTGTTCGCGGCGCGAGTTCGGCGAGGGCTTCGATCGCCTGCTTGGCGCGTCCCATCGCATAATGTTCAAGCGCGTGGCCAAGGATAAACAGAAAAAGCAGCAGCGCGCCCTCGGCGAAGGCGCCGAGCGCTGCGGCGCCGGCGGCAGCCACCAGCATCAGCGTATCGATCTCGAACTTTCGAAGGCGCAGATTGTCGATCGCCTCGCGTAGCGTGTAGAAGCCGCCGAAGAAATATGCGGCGATGTAGCAGGCGGTCGGCAGCCAAGCGGGGACTGTTGGCAGGAGCTTCTCGATCGCGACGCCAATCCCAAGCACGGCGCCGCAGGCGAGCGCTAATATGAGCTCGGTGTTCGGCCCAAGAAGACCGCCATGTGCGTGATTGTGTTGCTCTTCTGCATGGCTGTGACCTTCATGTTCATGATGGGCATGAGCATCAGCCACGTGGCCTTTCGTGCTGTGATCGGATTGCGGGCCTGGGTCGCGGGCCGCGACAGGCTCGATGACATTGATTCCCATATCGGCAAGTGCATCGCGGACAGCCTGCTCGGAACCAAGGGTCCGGTCGAACTCGACCCTTATTCTTCCACTAGCACTGGCTTGCGCCTCAAGTACTCCCGGCAGCATACGCAGCCGATCGGAGAGCGTTCGCGCCCGGCGCTGGTGGATGATCCCGTCGACCTGCCACATGACATGACCAAACCGTTCGCTGATCCTGGCTCCCGCACTCTCCACAAGCTCGCGCAGGCGCACCAACGGCGTCACTTCCGGATCGTAGTGAATGCAGAGCTGGGTTGGTCCATCGTGCCCCGTCGTTTTGACGTGAACATCCTCAATGCCCTCACGCCCG
>JAFKKQ010000142.1:0-2048 GCA_017304505.1 Hyphomicrobiales bacterium
GTCCATCGCCCGGCCGCGCTTCATCATCTCGTCGAGGAGGTCGTGAACGTCAGCCATCGCCGCGCGCCTCCTGACGGCGCAACCGGTCCCGGCGCGCGATGCTGGCGACGGTGGTGACCACCTCGTCCTCGGGCAGCGGCGGATTGCAGCGCGTGGCGTTGAATGCGAGCATCAGGTCGAGGCAGACATGCGGATCGATCCGCCGGCCGAGCAGCAGGCCCGACAGTTTGGCGATGGAGGCGTTGCGCTCGCCATTGACGGCGCCCTCGCGGGTCAGCGCCCGCCATTCCGTCGCCTTGCGCGCCTTGTCCGCCGTGCGGGATCCGAGGATGCGGTTCAGCAGCCAGTCGGGTGCGTCGGCGAGCGCCACATCCTCGGGATGATGGTCGACCGAGATGGCGTAAGGGCGGCCGCAGATGTGGCGCGAGGGCGGGGCGACGATGGCGCCGCCGTCGCCGCGCACGTCGATTCCTTGACCGAGGGCGCCGGCGCTATTCGGGACGGCCCGCCCAGGGTGCCGGAACAAGATGTGCTCGCCACCACCGCCGGTCAGGAAGCGCCAGGTGGCGGGCAGGGCACCGTGCTCGGCTTCGAGTGCCGCCAGCGCCTCGTCGCCACCGTGGCGCGGATCGATGTCGAGCACGAAGATGCCGCTGACCGCTCCGGTGGCGATGGCGATGTTGAAGGCGGTGCTGGCGAACCAGCGTTCCACGGTCTCGGGATCGGTGCTCGCGTCCTTGACGCCGTTCCGCACCAGGCGGCCGAACGGGTGCTTGGCCGGCTGGCCGCAGTCCTCGCGCGCGCAGGAGCATTGCCGGCGCCCGTCCCGTTCGTAGGGGAAATGCACCGGCAGCACGGCGAAGCCGAGCGCCAGATAGAGTCGGGCATGGGCGAGCACGTCATCGGCCATGGGCTCACCTGTCGCGGGCCCATGCCGCGAAAGCGTCCCGATCCATCTCGTCGGGGTCGTATTCGCGCCAGACCAGAGGATCGGTGCCGGAATAGACGGCGGAGAGCAGGTGACGCGGATCGCGGCTGGCGGCGACGCTCAGATGCAGATGGCAATCGAGCCGCGTGCGCAGCCGGTCGAGCGCGTCGATGGCCCTGGTGGCATCACCATGCAGGGATGAGGTCGGCGCGCTGCGGCGCAGGAGCAGCATGAGCGAGCGGCGGCAATCCTTCATGCGGTTGCCGATCTCGACATGATCGTCGGGCAGCACGAGCGGCAGGGTCCACCTCATCGCAGGCCCTCCTGCCGCTCGATCCATTCGATCAGCGTGGATTTCCGGGCGCAGATGACATTGCCGATGCGGAAGACCGGCATGCGCACCTTGGCGTCCGAGGCGTAGTAGTAGACCTTGCGACGGTGCTTCGTGCTGCCGAAGACGAAGGTTGCGATGGCGTCCGCGCCGCGCAGCAGGTCGCCGGCTATCGTCGGACAAGGCTCTCCCGTCGCGGGCTGAACCCGCATCTCTTCGTTCATCATGTCGAACTCCTCAGGCCGCGCGGGCGATCAGCTGGCGCCGGCCGCCTTCAGCACCCGCTTCTCCACTTCGCTGAGATTGACCACCGCCATGGAGCGCACCTTCGGATCGGTGGCGATGCCGACGAGGTCGCGAGCGCGCACGATCTGGCCATGCGTCGCCGGATTGGACGGGTCGTAGTAGAGCGCGCCGTTTCCGCCCGCCATCTCGTCCGGCCCCTGGCTCACCACCAGAAGCGCGTCGTCGTCGGTGAAGGCATAGACGCTGTGCACATGCATCGAGGCGACGGTCGGCGTCAGGCCGATCCGCACTAGCTCGGCGAGCGCGCCCAGCAGCACCGCATCCTCGACGGTGAAGGCCCGCGCCTTGCCGCTCTCGGCCGGGTTCCTGGGTTTGAAGTGCCCGCGAGAGATCCACTGGTCGATCTGGGTGCGGCTCAGATCGGTGGCCTCGGCGAGCTGCTGGATGGTCAGGGTCGGGGTCATGGCGAATACCTTTGACGTTATGTCAGATGTATGGATATATGACCACTGACGCACTGTCAATGGTATTCATGCGCCGCCC
>JAFKKQ010000142.1:2061-3107 GCA_017304505.1 Hyphomicrobiales bacterium
AACAGGCCTTGCCTGTTGGGCAAAACCGAGCGTCATGAACGACTTGGAGGTGGAATGGCGACCATCCGGAAGAGAACGCTGCCCTCGGGTCTGGTGCGCTGGCAGGTCGATTTTACCGACCAGGCCGGCAAGCGCCGCTCGAAGCTGTTCCCACGCCGGAAGGACGCCGACGTCTATCTCGTCAAGGTCCGCTCGCTGGTCGCCAACCACACCTATCTGGCCGACAGCGAGAGCATCACCGTGGCCGAGGCGGCGAAGAGCTGGCTCGAACACTGCGAGGTGCGCCAGAAGACCGGACGGCGTATGGAGCGGGCGACGCTACGCGGCTACAGCGACTATGTGCGGCTGCACATTACGGATCAGAAGGTCGGCATCGGCGACAAGCTGATCGTCCAGCTGACCCGTCGCCATGTGAACGAGTTCCGCGACCGGCTGCTGATCAACGGGCGCTCCGAGCATCTGACCCGCCGCGCGCTGTCGGTGCTCAAGCTCATCCTCGACCACGCCATCGACAACGGCCAGCTCTTCACCAATGCCGCGCAGGGCGTGCGGGTGATCAAGTCGAGCCGCATCGACCACATGGCGCCGGTGCCCTCGAAGGAGGCGATCCGCGCCCTGATCGAGGCGGCCGACGAAGATTTCAAGCCGCACCTGATCGTCTCGGCGCTGGGCGGGCTCCGCGCATCGGAACTTCGAGGGCTGCGCTGGCAGGACGTCGACTTCGAGGCCGGGTTCATCCGCATCCGCCAGCGCGCCGACGCCTACAACGAGATCGGCGAGCCGAAGTCCAAGGCCGGGTTCCGGGACATCCCGGCCGGGCCGATGGTGCTGAACGCGCTACGGCATTGGAAGCTGCGCTGCCCTAAGAGCGAGCTCGGCCTTGTCTTCCCCGCGCCGCGCGGAGGCCTCCTGCAGCACACGAACACGCAGACCCGCTTCCGCAGGCTCTGCAAGGAGGTCGGCGTGAAGATGCGCTGGCAGGAGCTGCGCCACTGCGCCGTGTCGCTCTGGATCGAGCAGGGCTTCTCGATCAAGGAGATCATGAC
>JAFKKQ010000143.1 GCA_017304505.1 Hyphomicrobiales bacterium
GCCGCCATCACTGCGGGCATGGTCGACGCCGAAGAACAGGCTCTCTTTCAGGAGATCATCGCGCGTCCTGCTTGTGAAGCTCTCAATGAAGCCGTTCTGCATCGGCTTGCTAGGTCCCTGAATGAGATTTTCTGGCGGCTGAGACCGGGGCGCCATGGGCGGACATCCCGGAGCGCTATGGCCTGTACCCGCTTCGCCTTCGCGTTTGCGTTGAGGCAGCGATTGCCCCGGCATTCCGATGGCGGGAGATGCTGGAGAACGGCGAGTACGCCACCATTCGCGGGATCGCCAATGCCGAGAAGACGGTTTGCTTCACAAGCAGGACACGTGGCTTAACTCAACTTAAGTCGTAACCACACTGCGCTCTAGGTGCCTTTCTGTTTCGCGCACGCTTGTGGGCAGCACCTCCCACGCACGGATGAGGCCACCGACAGAGACTGCGTTCATTTTTCGCATGGCGTTGCCGCGATGCAGCTTGACGGTGACTTCGCTGATGCCGAGGTCGAATGCGATCTGCTTGTTCAGACGTCCGTTCGCCACTTCTCGCAGAACTTGACGCTCGCGAGCCGTCAGAGTTTCGAACCGCTCTAGATGCTGCTGGACAACCTTAGCCTCTGCCCGCTGTGCTGCATCCCGTTCGATCCCGGTCATGACAGCGTCGAGCAGGTCTTGGTCGCGGACGGGCTTGGTGAGGAAGTCGATCGCGCCGGCCTTCATGGCCTGCACTGTCATCGGAATGTCGGCATGCCCGGTCAGGAACACAATCGGCTTCGTTCTGCCACTCGAACTGAGGTGCCGTTGGAAATCGAGGCCACTGAGTCCGGGCAAACGCACATCCAGAATCAGGCATCCTGGTCGTTCATAGAGCGCCGAGTCCAACAGCTCCTGCGTAGAGCCGAAACAAGCAGCGTCGAGCCCAACGGATCGTATGAGACCCTGAATCGCCAAACGAACTCGCTCATCGTCGTCGATGATAAGAACCAGCGGATCATCCATTTCAGCGCCACGTTTGTTCATGTAGAACCTCCCAAGTTCGACAAGACTTAGCGAAAAAACGATTCACTTCCGCCTACGCCGGCAAAGCGTCTTCAACAGACGCAAGTAAAGCCGGCCCGTCAAAGGGCTTGCGGAAAACGCCTCTAATGTCTTTTGCGTTCGCCCGTTGCCGGTCGCCGATTTCATGGCGCCCGGTGATCAGGAAGACCGGCAGGTCCGGTCGTTCCTTCTTCACCAAGTCATGAAGTTCAAAGCCGTCCATGCCAGGCATGCCGATGTCAGTGATCAGACATTCGATATCGGCTAGTCCGGTCTCGATCAGAGTCTTAGCCGATGCAAACGTGCGAACCAAATAACCGGCCGATTCGAACAGATTCTCGAGCGATTCCAGGAGCCTTGGATCGTCATCGACAACCGCAATCGTGCGCTTGCGTTCACCCACGGATTACTCTCCTGTCCCGCGCCGAGTATGAGTAACCGGAATCTGAAGCCTCTCCGCCATACGCACGAGGTCGGCAAGCGACGCGGCTGCCATCTTCTGCATCACATTCCTTCGATGAATTTGAAGCGTGACCTCACTGATCCCCAACTCCGCCGCGGCCTGTTTGTTGAGGAGCCCGCTGATCACCAGCGGCAGCACATCGCGCTCCCGGGGTGTCAGTGCCACATAACGCTCCCGAAGCACGGCCAATTCGGCCCGCTCAACCCGCGCCTTTCGATCTTGAGTCAAGCCAGCTTGGACTGCGCTCAGTAGGTCGCCATCGCTAAATGGCTTGGGAAGAAAATCGATAGCACCGTCCTTAATCGCGCGCACGGACGACGGGATGTTGCCATGCCCGGTGATAAAGATGATTGGCGGGTGATATCCATTGGCGATCTGCTTCTGCAGATCGAGGCCGTTGATATCGGGGAGCTCCACGTCGAGGATGAGACTTGCAGGTATGTCTGGTTTATCCGCCCGCACATACTCCTGGGCCGAGCCATAAGCGACCGCCCTTATTCCCTTCGACTCCAACAATTCGCTCAGCGCCTCACGAATCCGCACG
>JAFKKQ010000123.1 GCA_017304505.1 Hyphomicrobiales bacterium
GCGGTGCCAGCAGTGTCTCTCATTGTCAGCACTATTTTGCGCTGATGTGCGTCAATTGCCGGGGCAGAGATTGGAGAGACCGTTGCGCGTTGCAGCGGTTGGGGCCACTGCGTCAGGCTCGGCTCCGACAGCTATCTTCAGAACCGGACGCAGTTTCGTCGATGCGACGTGCGACGGCGCACGGCATGCCTGCTGGAGGTGAGGGTGCGCATCGGCAGGATTCAGTCGACACCGGGAGGAACTCCGATGCCGACCGTCGGCAGCGTGGCTCCGATCCTGATCGGTGAGAGCATGATCCCGAAAAGTGGAAACCGATTTTCGGATAAGATCAGCTCGACCAGAAGGATAAGCGACGAGTCCGGTTCAACGCAATTGAACCGGACTCGAGTGCAGCTACTTCTTCGCCGCGCCGCTTTCCTGGATGACCCCGCACGCAATGCGATCGCCGGCATTGCCCGCCGGATCGGACCTATAGTCGTCGGCCGTGGCGTGAACGACGAGCGCCGAGCCATCGGCATCGAACAGCGAATTCGGCTTGCCCTTGTCCAGCGTCACCGCCGCGTTGAGCACTTCGACCGACAGGTCGCCGCTCTGTGGGACGTGCAGGTTCGGCATATCGCCGGCATGACCCGGCCCGGCCATCATGCCGTGCTTGTGGTGGCCCGGATTAAAGTGCCCGCCCGCCGACGTGAACGGCGGCTCGCACTTGCCGACCGCATGGATATGGAAGGCGTGTTCGCCGGGCTTCATGCCCTTGAGCTGGAGCTTGATCAGGACGCCGGCCGGCGTTTGCGTCAAGTCGGCGTCGCCGACGGCCTTGCCGCTTGAATCCTTGAGCTGCGCGTTGGCCAGTTCGGCGGACGAAGCCGGCATCGCAAGTGTCGCCACGAACAGCGCGGCGGCGCCGGTCGCTAACAGCTTAATAGTACGCATGATGCGAGTCTCCAGCGGGTGGATACCCATTCATAACACAACCAACCGTCGGCGGCAGGGTTCCATCCGCCTCCCACCGCTAGTGCACACCCGCCCGCATGTGCTCCACCAGTTGGCGCGCGTAAGACGGCAAGGCGGCAAAATCCCGAACGCAGATGGTCAGATCGCGCAGCGCCCACGCATCGGTGAGGTCGACGGCCTTGATCGCCATGCTCTTGGCCGCCCGCCGGGCCGTGGTTGCCGGCACGACGCCGACCCCGACGTTGCATTCCACCATGCGGCAAACCGCGTCGAAGCTGCGCAATTGCACCCGCAAACGAAGCGTGCGCCCGACGCTGCTGGCCTTGCTCGCGAGAAACCGCTGCAACGCGCTGGACCGGTCAAGCCCGACAAAATCGCGATCCAGCACATCGGCGAAGGCGATGCTGGTCCGGCGCGCCAAGGGATGGTTGCGCGCCACCACCAGCACGAAGCGATCGCTGCGGAACGGATAGGTGGTGAGCCGGCCCGGATCCACGGTGGCGGCAACGATGCCGATATCGCCCACCCCCTCGGCGATCAGGCCGACGATTTCGTCGGAGAGACGCTCCTCCAGATCGACGTTGACGTTGGGATGGGCGGCGAGGAAAGCGCTGAGCGCCTCGGGCAGAAATTCCGTCAGCGCATTGGTGTTGGACAGCACCCGGACCTGACCGGCCACACCTCCTGCATAAGCGCCAAGGTCCTCCTTCAGCCGTTCGGCCTGCCCCAGCATGGCGCGGGCATGCTGGAGCAGCGTCCGCCCCGCCTGCGTGGGCGTCACGCCCTGCCGCGCCCGCACCAGGAGCGGCGCGCCGAGCTGCTCCTCCATGTTGCGGATGCGGGTGCTTGCCGCAGCCAGCGCCAGATGGGCGCGTTCCGCGCCGTGAGTGATGCTGCCCGCCTCCACGACGTGGCGGAACAGGCTGAGATCGGTGAGATCGAAGCGCATGACGACCCTTCGTATATGGCGAAGGAAAGCTACAGCAAATGCATATTGTAGTTATTCTATTCTAGCTCCATCTTTCGCCGACCGCGAAGCAATTTCGGTTGCCGCGCACCGTCATCCCAGGGCCCCGGCCATCGCACCCCCGATGCGCACTGACCGGCGTTGCAGCGCATGCGGCGTTCGGTTACCAACCACGACAAAGCGGAACAAACCGCCGGAGTGAGACGATGGCTGAGGCCAACACACCAGGTCTGAAGACATCGCGTTTGAAAGACCGCCCGCTCTCTCCGCACCTGCAAATCTATAAGCCGATGCTGACGATGACGATGTCCATCGTCCATCGGATCACCGGTGGCGCCCTGTACTTCGGCGTCCTGTTGCTGGTGTGGTGGCTGATCGCTGCGGCCATAGGCCCCAATGCCTATGCCGCGCTGCAGTGGTTCATGGAGACATGGCTCGGGCGGCTGATCCTGTTCGGCTACACCTGGGCGCTGATCCACCACATGCTGGGCGGCATGCGCCACCTGATCTGGGACATGGGCTACGGCTTTGGCGCAAACGAACGCGAATGGCTCGCGGCCGCCACGCTGGTCGGCTCGATCGTTTTCACCATCCTGCTCTGGATCGTGGGCTATCTGATCATGGGTGGCATCCGATGAGCGACCGCGCACCGCAATCGATTCGCACACCGCTTGGCCGGGTCCGCTATCTCGGATCGGCGCGCAGCGGCACCAAGGCCTTCTGGCGCCAGCGGATGACCGCTGTCGCCAACGTGCCGCTGACGATCGCCGCGATCGTCATCGTCATGTCGCTGCTCGGCCGCAACCATGCGGCGGTGGTGCAGATCCTGGGCTCAACGCCCGTCGCCATCATCATGCTGCTGTTCATCCTCAGCAGCGTCTATCACATGCGGATCGGCATGCAGGTCATCATCGAGGACTACGTCCACGACGACCTGTTGAAGTTCATCGCGCTGATGGGCAACACGTTCTTCTCGGTCGCCGTCGGTCTTGCGGCGGTGTTCGCCATCCTCAAGCTCTCATTCGGATTGTAGTCATGGCTGGAAACGGCGCGCAAAACGGCGGCGAGGCGCCCAAGACCAATGGGCGAGCCTATCCGATCGAGGATCACAGCTACGACGTGGTCGTGGTCGGAGCCGGCGGCTCGGGGCTTCGCGCCGTCGTCGGCTGCAGCGAGGCCGGCCTGAAGACGGCCTGCATCACCAAGGTGTTCCCGACGCGCTCGCACACCGTCGCGGCGCAGGGCGGCATCGCCGCCTCGCTCGGCAACATGGGCGAGGACGACTGGCGCTGGCACATGTACGACACCGTCAAGGGCGCCGACTGGCTTGGCGACCAGGACGCCATCGAATACATGGTCCGCGAGGCGCCCGCGGCGGTCTACGAACTCGAGCACTGGGGCATGCCGTTCTCGCGCCGCGAGGAAGACGGCAAGATCTATCAGCGGCCGTTCGGCGGCATGACCACGCACTTCGGCAAGGGCACCGCGCAGCGCACCTGCGCCGCCGCCGACCGCACCGGCCACGCCATGCTGCACACCATGTACGGCCAGGCGCTGAAACACTCGGCGGAGTTCTACGTCGAGTACTACGCCATCGACCTGATCATGGACGAGGAAGGCCGCTGCCGCGGTGTCATCGCGCTCAACCTCGACGACGGCTCGATCCATCGCTTCCGCGCCCAGACCACGGTGCTCGCCACCGGCGGCTACGGCCGCTCCTACCTGTCGTGCACGGGCGCGCACACCCAGACCGGCGACGGCAACGCGATGGTTCTTCGCGCCGGCCTGCCGCTGCAGGACATGGAGTTCGTGCAATTCCATCCGACCGGCATCTACGGCGCCGGCTGCCTGATCACCGAGGGCGCGCGCGGCGAAGGCGCCTATCTCGTCAACTCCGAGGGCGAGCGTTTCATGGAGCGCTACGCGCCGTCGGCCAAGGACCTGGCTTCGCGCGACGTGGTGTCGCGTTCGATGACCATCGAGATTCGCGAGGGCCGGGGCGTCGGCAAGAACAAGGACCACATCTTCCTGCACCTCGATCATCTCGATCCGGCGGTGCTGCATGAGCGGCTTCCCGGCATCACGGAAAGCGCGCGCATCTTCGCCGGCGTCGATCTGACCCGCGAGCCGATCCCGGTGATCCCGACCGTGCACTACAACATGGGCGGCATCGCCACGAACTGGCGCGGCGAAGCGCTCACCAAGAAGAACGGCGATCCCGACACCGTGATTCCCGGCCTGATGGCGATCGGCGAAGCCGGCTGCGTCTCGGTGCACGGCGCCAACCGGCTTGGCTCCAATTCCCTGATCGACCTCGTGGTGTTCGGCCGGGCCGCCGCGCTCCACCTCGCGCAGAGCGTGACCCCGGGCGACAAGCAGCCCGACCTGCCCAAGGACTCGGCCGAGCGGGCGCTCGCCCGCCTTGACCGGCTGCGCTACGCCAACGGCGGCACGCCGACGGCCGAACTGCGGACCCGGATGCAGCGGGTGATGCAGAACAATTGCGCGGTGTTCCGCACCGGCGAGGTGCTGGAGGAAGGCCATAAGCTCATCCACGAGACCTACGCCGCAGCCGGCGATGTGCGCGTGACCGACCGCTCGCTGATCTGGAACTCGGACCAGATGGAAACGCTGGAGTTCGACAATCTGATCGCGCAAGCCGTGGTGACGATGGATGCAGCACTCAACCGCACCGAAAGCCGCGGCGCGCACGCGCGCGAGGATCATCCCGACCGCGACGACAAGAACTGGATGAAGCACACGCTGACCTGGATGGACGAGAAGGGCAACGTGAAGATCGACTATCGCCCCGTCCACACCTACACGCTCACCAACGACGTTTCCTACATCGAACCCAAGACAAGGGTGTATTGATCATGGTCCAACTCACCCTTCCGCAGAATTCCAAAATCACCGAAGGCAAGACCTGGGAGCGCCCCAGCGGCGCGCGCCGCGTCACCGCATTCCGCATCTATCGCTGGAGTCCGGACGACGACGCCAACCCGCGCATGGACACCTATTTCGTCGACCGCGACGATTGCGCGCCGATGGTTCTCGACGCGCTGATCTGGATCAAGAACAAGATCGACCCGACGCTGACCTTCCGTCGCTCCTGCCGCGAGGGCGTGTGCGGCTCCTGCGCCATGAACATCGACGGCACCAACACGCTCGCCTGCACCAAGGGCATGGACGAGATCAAGGACACGATCAAAATCTACCCGCTGCCGCACCAGCCGGTGGTAAAAGACCTGGTGCCGGACCTGACGAACTTCTACGCGCAGTATGCCTCGATCGAGCCGTGGCTGAAGACCACATCGCCGACTCCGGAAAAGGAATGGCGGCAGTCCCACGAGGACCGGCAGAAGCTCGACGACCACTACGAGTGCATCCTGTGCGCCTGCTGCTCGACCGCCTGCCCGAGCTACTGGTGGAACCCGGACCGCTATCTCGGCCCCGCAGCGCTCCTGCAGGCCAACCGCTGGATCAGCGACAGCCGCGACGAAGCCACCGGCGAGCGGCTCGACAACCTGGAAGACCCGTTCCGGCTGTACCGCTGCCACACCATCATGAATTGCAGCAAGGCATGCCCGAAGGGCCTCAACCCGGCCAAGTCCATCGCCGCGATCAAGAAGCGGATGGTCGAGCGGCAGGTCTAAAGCCGATCCCGATCGAGACGTGACTACACGATCCTACACGGCCGCCTCGTTACCGCGAGGCGGCTGTTTCGTTCCCGGGCATGGCTGGGATAGCTGGATCCAATACGGCCTTGGCCTTGGCCGGTGGTGCGAAAACCCTACCGCCAGCCGGGCGGTGCGCCATGCCGCTCGATCGCTTCCACGATCTCGCGATGCCGGCGATTTTCGCGCTCGTGATAGATCGCGATGACGGCGTGCGCCGACGGCACGAGCAGCAGCACGTGGAACACCAGGCCGAGCACCAAGCACGGCACGATCAGCACCAGATTGAAGATCGCCGCGAACGGCTGCCCGTTGAACAGCAGCGCCACCGGCGGCACAAACAGGGCGAGGATGTAGATCATCGTCCCAATCCCCTTGGATCGCTTCCCGTTCAATCGCTTCCTTTGGGATCGCTCCCGTGCGATTGACCTTCCGGCATATAGGAGGGCCCGCGCTTTTCGCCAGCACCGCTTTGCCGCCGCCCGCTCAGGCGCGCGGCGGTGCGTCCCGCTCCGAAGATGGAGGATGCCGCTTCCACAGCCACCAGGTTCCAACGCCGAGCGCCGTCAGCCCCCAGGCCGCAGCCGCAAAAACCAGCGCAGCCGACAGCGCGATCGGCGCAAAGACGTATTGCACCACGTCGGTCTTGTCGCCGATCAGGAACACCGCCGAGAGGATGCCGGCGAGGATAAAAGCGCCGGCGGAAAGGTAGGCCACCACGAGCAGGCCGCCGGCGAGCAGCGCCGAACCGGTGGCCAACGCGATCTTGCCGAACAGATTTCGCATGTGCCCGCCCCGCAAAGCGCACCATGCGCCGGCCGGTCCTGCATGGTCATCCTACGGCTGGACGACGCCGCTGCCTATCGCTCCAGCGTCTTCCGCCGCTGGCCGAGCGTGCGCAGGCGCAGCGCGTTGAGCCGGATGAAGCCTTCGGCGTCCTTCTGGTCGTAGGCGCCCTTGTCGTCCTCGAACGTCACCAGCGTCGACGAATAAAGCGACTTCGGGCTCTCGCGTCCGGTCACGATGACGTTGCCCTTGTAAAGCTTGAGCCGGACTTCGCCCTCGACGTGTTCCTGGCTCTTGTCGATCAGGGCCTGGAGCATTTCGCGCTCGGGCGCGAACCAGAAGCCGTTGTAGATCAGTTCGGCATAGCGCGGCATGATCTCGTCCTTGAGATGGGCCGCGCCGCGGTCGAGCGTGATCGATTCGATGGCGCGATGCGCCGCAAGCAGGATCGTGCCGCCGGGCGTTTCGTAAACGCCGCGCGACTTCATGCCGACAAAGCGGTTCTCCACCAGGTCGATGCGGCCGATGCCGTTGGCTTTGCCGAGCGCGTTGAGCGCCGTCAGCATCGCGGCGGGCGAGAGCGGCTTGCCGTCAAGGCTCATGGCATCGCCGCGCTCGAAGCCGATCCGAACCTCGGTCGGCTTGTCGGGGGCTTCCATCGGCGAAATGGTGCGCTGATAGACGATGGAGGGCGCTTCCTTGGCGGGGTCTTCCAGCACCTTGCCCTCGGACGACGAGTGCAACAGGTTGGCGTCCACCGAGAACGGCGCCTCGCCCTCCTTGTCCTTGGCGATGGGAATCTGGTGCTCGCGCGCGAAATTCAGCAGCTCCTCACGGCCCTTGAAGGCCCAATGCCGCCACGGCGCGATGATCTTGATCGACGGATCGAGCGCGTAATAGGCAAGCTCGAAGCGCACCTGGTCGTTGCCCTTGCCGGTGGCGCCGTGGGCCACGGCATCGGCGCCGACCTTATGGGCGATCTCGATCTGCTTCTTGCCGATCAGCGGCCGGGCGATTGAGGTGCCGAGCAGGTAGGTGCCCTCGTAGAGCGCGTTGGCGCGGAACATCGGGAACACGTAATCGCGGACGAACTCCTCGCGCAGGTCCTCGATGAAGATGTTTTCCGGCTTGATGCCGAGCAGCAGCGCCTTCTCCCGGGCCGGGCTCAGCTCCTCGCCCTGGCCGAGATCGGCGGTGAAGGTGACGACCTCGCAGCCGTAGGTGGTCTGCAGCCATTTGAGAATGATGGAGGTGTCGAGACCGCCGGAATAGGCCAGCACGACCTTCTTGATATCGCCCTTCTTCAGGTCACCTTGGGGCATGAAACGACGCGATCCCTTGTTTTGGCCATGTGCGGCCGAACGGAAAATTCGCGCGGACTATAGGAGGAAAGCGGTGCGGCGCAACTCCGCCCGGCCGCAAAATCAGGGTCGGCCGGCAGCGCCCATCGCTGTTTCCGCTCCGTTCCCGATGCGGCAATGCACCTCAACTCCATCGGCCACGGAGCGGGTGATGTCATTCGAAAAGTTCGGTTAAGCTCCGCCCCCGGTCCAAAGGGGGCGCCCGCGGAGCAACCGAATGCCAGGATACATTCAGGGCCGCAACGTCAATCTCACCTTTCGACCGCCGAACCGCGGGCCGGTCCGCGCGCTTTCGAACTTCGACATCGACATCAACGAAGGCGAGTTCCTGTCGATCGTCGGCCCCTCCGGCTGCGGCAAGAGCACGTTCCTCAACGTCCTGCTTGGGCTGGTCAAGCCGGATTCGGGCGACCTGCAGATCCAGGGCAAGCCGATCGTAGGACCGGGCACCGACCGGGCGATGGTGTTTCAGGAGTTCGGGCTGCTGCCGTGGCGCTCGGTCCAGGACAACGTCGAACTGGGACTCGAACTCAAAGGCATGGCGCGAGATGCACGCCGAAAGGTGTCGCAGCCTTTGATCGAAATGATCGGGCTTGCCGGATTCGAGGGGCACTTCCCGCACGAACTGTCCGGCGGCATGAAGCAGCGCGTCGGGCTTGCCCGGGCGCTCGCCACCGATCCCCACGTGCTGTTGATGGATGAGCCGTTCGCGGCGCTCGATGCCCAGACGCGCGACCTGATGCAGGTCGAGCTCCTGCGCGTCTGGCAGGAGGCCCGCAAGACCGTGCTGTTCGTCACCCACCAGATCGACGAGGCGATCTACCTGTCCGACCGGGTCATGGTGATGACCAAGCGTCCCGGCCGCGCCAAGACGATCTTCCCGATCAACCTGCCGCGGCCGCGCGATTACGAGATGCGAACCACGCCGGAATTCAACGAGCTCAAGCTCGAAATCTGGAACAGCCTCAAGGACGAGATCACGGTCTAACGATGTCGGATCAAGCCGCGCCGCATCAAGGCTTCGCCAGCCGGTACCGCAACGTGCTCCTGGGCCTCCTGGCCGTCGCCATCTTCTTCGCCGCGTGGCAGGCGGTGTTCCTGTTCGTTCCGTTCAATCCGCTGTTCATCAGCAAGCCGACGCTGATCCTGCAGGCCCTCGTCAGCCTCCTGGTGAGCGGCGACCTGCTGCACGATCTCGCCATCAGCGCGGTGCCGTTCGTCTATGGCTTCAGCTCCGCCGCGGTGGTCGGGGTTGCGCTCGGCATCGTCATGGGCTGGCGGCCGCGCGTCGGCTACACGCTCGATCCGATCATGATCATGTTCTACGCCAGCCCCCTGGTGGCGCTGGCGCCGCTGGTGATTGTGTTCTTTGGCGTCGGCGTTTCCGGCAAGACGATCATCATTTTCCTGCTCTCGATATTCCCATTCATTTTCAACGCCCAGGCCGGCGTTCACGCCGTCGACCGGCTGCTGATCAACGTGGTGCGCTCGCTCGGCGGTTCGGAGCGCGACCTTTACCTCAAGGTCATCGTCCCGAGCGTCCTTCCCTACATCGTTGCCGGCGCCCGCATCGCGGTCGGCCGCGGATTGATTGGCGTCCTGGTCGGCGAATTCTTCGCAGCATCGGAAGGCATCGGCTATGCCATCGCCCGCTTCGGCGACCTGTTCGCTCTCGACAAGATGTTCGCCTGCATCCTGTGCATCATGATCATTGCCGTGGCGCTGACCGAGGGCATCCGCCTCGCCGAGCGCGTGGCGTTTCCCTGGCGGGTGGGCCAATGACCGAGACCCGCGCGATCGAGACGGATATCGGCGGGCCGCTTGAATCGGCGGCGCCCGCCGACGGGCTGTGGCATCGCCTGGAGTCGACGATCTTCGGCGCCGGCGGAATCGTTGTGCTGCTTGCGGTCTGGGAGGCGCTGCCGCGGATCGTCACCCTGTCCGCCGGAACCAAGCTGTTCTTCACCACGCCCAGTCAAATCGCCGAGACGCTGTGGCAGATGTTCGCGACCGGCTCGATCTGGGTGCCGCTGAGCGTCAGCGCGTCGGGCTTCGCGCTCGGCCTCGGGCTTGCGGTCGTTGCCGGGCTGCCGCTCGGCGTCCTTATCGGCCGTTCGCCCACGCTCAATGCGATGCTGGATCCCTTCATCACCGCATTCAATGCGACACCGCGGCTGGTGTTCCTGCCGCTGATCATGTTGTGGTTCGGGCTTGGATTATGGGCGAAAGTGATCGTCGTTTTTATCGGCGCGCTGTTTCCGATCCTGATCAACACCTACGAAGGCGTGCGCAACGCCGACAAAACGCTGATCAACGTCGTGCGCTCGTTCGGCGCAAACGAATGGGATGTCGCGCGGCTGGTGGTGGTGCCGAACGCCATGCCCTACATCGTCGCAGGGCTTCGGCTGGCGATCGGTCGCGCGGTCCTGGGCGTTGTCGTCGCCGAATTCTTCGGCTCGGAGTCAGGTCTCGGCGTGATGATGGTGCAAGCCGCCGGGCAGTATCATGTCGACAAGGTGTTCGCCGGCCTGATCGTCTTTGCGGGACTGTCGCTGATCATGACCGCGGCGGTCCAGGTGCTTGAGAACCGGCTGACCTTGTGGCGGCCGCAGCGCGCCGGCGGAGAGTAGCGGCAGGCAAGCGCGGCCGCCGCCGCGCTTGCACCAGGCAATTGAGCGCATCTAAATCGGCTTGTTGTCGAGCTTGGTCGGCACGTACTTCATGTCCTTGAGCGTCTTTTCGAGCACCGAGCGCAGCAGGAACTGCTCGGGGTCCGGCAAGGGTTTGTCGGCCGCCCATTGCTTGGCCGCGATCATGGTGATGCGCCGGGATTCGAAGATCTGGCGGAACAGGTTCTTGGGAAGCTCCGCGCCGAACGCAGTATGCGTTTGATCCCACACGATGCCGGCATCCTTGTCGTTGTCGATGCCGAGATTGTGCTTGAGGATCGGGATCGATCCCGCCCTGTCGTCGCGATAAAACATCACGGCCTTGGCGATCGCGCGGATGAACTTCGGCAAAACCTCGGGATGCTCGTCGGCGAATGACTTCCGCGTCCAGATCGTGCCGCCCGCACGCTGGATGTAGTCGCCGGTGTGCACCAGAATCTTCATTCCGGCATTGAGCGCCTTCGGCGCATGTGGAATCGAAATCAACGCGGCATCGATGTCGCCGTTGATTAGCGCCGCGATCCGCTCGGTCTCGCCCTGGAACGAAATCACTTTGTAGTCTTTGCCGACGTCCATCTTGAACGCGCGCCGCATCACCGCCGCGCCTTCGTCGTAATCGGCGGAGCCGGCGCGGCCATAGCCCACGGTCTTGCCTTTAAGGTCTTCAGGCTTCTTGATATTCGGCCGCGACACGATCAGCCATTGCGACTTGAGCGACTGGCCGACGACGTAACGGATTTGGGCGCCGCTGAGCGCAGCCTGCGAACCGCCCGAGGGGATGGGCACGAAATCGACGCTGCCCGACAAGCCCGCGGTGACGAGCGCGCGGCCGGTCAGATTGACGAAACGGGCATCGAGCCCCTCCGCCTGATAGAAGCCTTTATCCATCGCCACATAAGTCGGGATGTGCAAGCCATTCCCGCTGAGCACTTTGCCGATCGTGATCTTGGTTTGAGCCTGAGCGACGCCCATCGCAGCGACAGCGGAAAAAACAAACGCAGCCGCCAGGGTGAGCACGGACCGGAGCATCTGCATGGACCTGTCTCCTGTTGAGGAAGCATTTCTCCCGTTACAGCCGAGCAAGCGGAAACGGCATGACCGCCCGATCTTAAATCCGTCGCGATCCCAGACCAGGGCTGCCAAGGCACGCAGTGGCGACATAGCGCCGCGTTTGGCACCGCGTTTGTGCACCGCCCGGTGACGGCTCTCTCCGCGGCATAAGGCTCGGTGGGTTCAGAATGGACGGTCCGGTCCGGCCTATCCGTTCACGCCGGCGTGGCCGGGGGCGGCGCAGCACCGGGCGGCGGCGAGAACACCGGCTTCCAGAAACCCGCGCTCCAGCCGGCCACGAGCCAATAGGCAAAGCCCGCCGCGATCCCGGCCCCGACCGCGATCAGCGGCTCGCTGTAGAAATCGTAGGGCTTGTTCATCTGCACCATCGTGGTGAGACCAACCCAGGCCGAAAGGGCGCCGTTCGCCGCATGAAAGATCCAGGTGCGGATCGCAAAGACCTCGGCGATCAGCACCCCGAACGCCGCCGGCAGCATCATCGCCACGGCGGAGACCGATATCACGAACGCAATCCACGGACCCGCGACGAACAGCAAAAGCGCCAGATCGTCGCCGCTGCCGGCATAGGCCGCCGCCAAATCCATGAAGCGATTCCAGTGTGCCGCGATCACCACCAGCACCGCGACGCAAACCGCCACCGCCGCCCCAAGCGGCACGATCAGCAGGCGCATCAGGAGGCGGCCCAGGCTCATGAACGATCAATCCGTCATCGCCATCGCGCGCAATGCCATCCGTTCGCGGGCTGTCAGCTTTTCGGTCGCGCTCTTGAGCTGGCCGCAGGCGGCGAGGATATCGCGGCCGCGGGGCGTGCGCACCGGCGAAGCATAGCCGGCATTGAACACGATCTCGGAGAATTTCTCGATCTGCTCCCAGTCCGAGCATTCGTATTGGGTGCCGGGCCAGGGGTTGAATGGAATGAGATTGATCTTCGCCGGGATGCCCTTGAGCAAGCGAACCAGTGCCCTGGCGTCTTCGGCCGAGTCGTTGACGCCCTTGAGCATGACGTATTCGAACGTGATACGCCGCGCGTTCGAGACGCCGGGATAGTTGCGGCAAGCGTCGAGCAATGCCGCGATCGGATATTTGCGATTGAGCGGCACAAGCTTGTCGCGCAACTCGTCGCGCACCGCGTGCAGCGAGATCGCCAGCATGACGCCGATCTCATCACCCGCGCGCCCGATCATCGGCACCACACCGGAGGTTGACAACGTGATGCGGCGGCGGGAGATCGCAAGTCCATCGCCATCCTGCACCACGCCGAGTGCATCGCGCACCGCCTCGAAATTGTAGAGCGGTCGCGCGCCACCATGACCTGGCCGACGATTTCGCCGGGCGTCAGGTTGCGCACCAGGCGCTGCGTGCCGGTGTGGCAGAACGAGCAGTTCAAGGTGCAACCGACCTGGCTGGACACGCAAAGCGTGCCGCGATCGGACTCCGGGATATAGACGCACTCGACCTCGTGCGGACGTGCGCCGTTTTCGCCCGGCAGGCGAAGCAGCCACTTGCGCGTGCCGTCCGTGGACACCTGCTCGACCACGACCTCCGGCCGCGCCAGCGTGTAGTGCGCGTCGAGCACCGAACGCAGCTCCTTCGACACGCTGGTCATGCCGTCGAATGTTTGCACCCCACGCACATAGATCCAGTGCCAGAGTTGCGCCACGCGCATCTTCTGCTGCGCGGACGCGACGCCGACGGCGCCCAGCGCCTCGGCCAGCGCCGCGCGCGGCAAGCCGACCAGCGAAGGCTTCGCCGGCGGCACATAGCGCTCGAGCGGGGCTTTCTCCAACTCGGGGGCAAATTGGGCTTCAAGAATGGCTGTCATGCTTCATCGGCGCGGTGTTCCACCACGCGCCTTTAGCATAAATGGGCGCCGTCGGCAGTATCGCCACCCAGTCGGCCAGAGGCCGACCGAAACGGGCCGGTCAAGCCTTGCCCGCAGCGATTTGCGCTAATTGCACCCTACTTGCACTCTTGCGCCACGCGGTCGAGCGCCTGGGAGATGCCCTTGAGCGAGAACGTGTCCGTGGTCTGGGTTCCCCGGGAGGTGGTGGCCTTGACCACCAGATCGGCGCCCTTGCGCATGGCGTCGACGAGCCGGGCCTCCTCGGCGGCGTTCTTCACCCAGGCCCCGTCGTTCTGCGTATACATGGCAAACGACGCGCTGCCGACCGCGCTGGTGGCCTCCGAGCTTGCCTTGAAAGCATAACCGGTGATCAGGATCGACACTTCGTCTTTCACCTTCTCGTCCGGTCGCGTCGAAACGAATAGATAGACCACATTGGCCGCGGTCCGGCGGTTGGCCGGGTTGTCGCGCGACGAGGTCGGCTTGGACAAGGCGAAGCACACCTTATGGCCGCCAGGGCTCGCGGTGTAGGCACCCCAATCGCCGTACTGGCCGAGAAGCGCGGCCTGCGATGCGGGATTGGGCTGTGCCTGCGCGGCGGAAGACAGGGCAAGAGCCGCGGCGGCAAGCAGCGGCAGGATGAATGGGTTCGATCTGCTGAATCTCATCGGACCTCGCGCGGGATAGCGGAGCAAACACGCTGTAATGCAGTCTACCTATAGCCGAATAAACGGCAAAATCGGGAATGGAAAGTCCGAAACGCCGCACCCGGTCCATCCGTCGCAGTCGCGATCCGCCAACGCTGCCGGAATCGTTAACAGTTCGCCGCAAGCTAGGATGCGCGACCGATCAATCACCGCTCCATCGATCCGCATCGGTGCTTGATTTTGACGATTGGTTTTCAGGATCAAAAACTTTGGTTTTCGAGATTAAGGATTAAGGCGCTTCATTCAGCCGTGACAACGCGCCGCGCGCGGCCGCACGATGCGACGGCTTGATGTTATCCCACACGAGCTTGATCGCGCCGGCCACCACAGCCGCATCGTCGGTCATGCCGACAAGCGGCAGCACATCCGGCAGAACATCGAGGGGCGAAATGAAATAGGCGAGCGCGCCGATCAGGGCCACCCGCACGTGAGCCGGCGTGTCGCGATCGAACGCGCAGTAGTAGGCCGTGAGCAGTTCCTCGGCGAAAGGAATCCGCGCCGCGAACCGGCGCAGCTTGGTCCAGAAATTGCGCCGAACCGTCGCCTCGTCCCGCTTGAAGCGTCCGTTTCCATCCGATGCAGCCGCGCCCGCAGAACCCATCGCCTGCTCCCTGACGTCAAAGGCGTCGCGTTCCACATGGTCACGGATCGCGGCCGCCGCAAGATCGTCGCAAGATCGCCGTCAGCCGACGGCAAGCCGATCCATCTCGGTGGCGAGCCTGACATCAAGCTCGGTCAGGCCGCCGGCATCGTGGGTGGACAGCGTCACCTCGACCGTCCTGTAGACGTTCGACCATTCGGGATGATGGTCCATTTTCTCGGCAATCAAAGCCGCCCGAACCATGAAGCCGAATGCCTGGTTGAAGTCCCGGAACTCGAATGTCCTCCGGATCGCGTCCCGTCCGGGCACCACGGACCAGCCGCCGAGCTTCTGGAGCGCATCGGACCGCGCCTGTCCGGTCAGTTTCTGAGCCATATCCAAGACCTTTTCATCTCCAAGACCCTTTCATCCGGCTGAAGGTGGGGAAGCCCCTTCATCCTAACGTGGAAACGGCGTCCGCGGTCCGCCCGCCATCGCAGGCCGTCGACGCCAATCATTTCGCAAACGGCGGTTGCGCTGTCCCATACCATCGTTATATTGCGCCGCAAAACAGCACCAGATCAGGCACCGCTGCCGTAGGCCCCGCACAGGTCCTCCGGGCGGCTTTTTGATATCCAATGAAACTCCGCAACGTCGCCATCATCGCTCACGTCGACCACGGCAAGACCACGCTGGTCGACCGGCTTTTGCAGCAGTCCGGCTCCTTCCGCGAGCACCAGAAGGTGGCCGAGCGGGCGATGGACTCCAACGACCTGGAGCGCGAGCGCGGTATCACCATCCTGGCCAAGGCGACCTCGGTGGTCTGGCAGGACACCCGGATCAACATCGTGGACACGCCCGGCCACGCCGACTTCGGCGGCGAGGTCGAGCGCATCCTCAACATGGTGGACGGCGCGCTGGTGCTGGTGGACGCCGCCGAAGGCCCCCTGCCGCAAACCAAGTTCGTCGTATCCAAGGCGCTCAAGATGGGCCTGAAGCCCATCGTCGTCATCAACAAGGTCGACCGCTCCGACGCCCGCCCGATCGAGGTGGTGAACGAGGTGTTCGACCTGTTCGCGGCGCTCGACGCCACCGACGAGCAACTCGATTTCCCGATCCTCTACGGCTCGGCCAAGCAAGGCTGGATGGCCGAAAAGCTCGAGGGCCCGACCGATCAGGGCATGCGGCCGCTGTTCGATCTGGTGCTGCGCCATGTGCAGCCGCCGCAGGTCGAGAGCGGGCCGTTCCGGCTGCTCGGCACGATTCTCGAAGCCAATCCTTATCTCGGCCGGCTGATCACCGGACGAATCACCTCGGGCATCGTCAGGCCGAACCAGGCCGTGAAGGTGCTCGACCACACCGGCAAGCTGATCGAGAGCGGCCGCATCACCAAGGTTCTGGCGTTCCGCGGATTGGAGCGCACGCCGATCGACGAGGCCGAAGCCGGCGACATCGTCGCCATCGCCGGATTGCCGGAGGCCACGGTCGCCAACACGATCTGCGATCCCGAGGTCGACGCGCCGCTGCCGGCGCAGCCGATCGACCCGCCGACGCTGGCCATGACGTTCCGTGTCAACGATTCGCCGCTGGCCGGCACCGAGGGCACCAAGGTCACCGGACGCATGATCCGCGACCGGCTGCTGCGCGAGGCCGAGGGCAACGTCGCGCTGCGGGTTCGCGAATCCGACGAGAAGGATTCGATGGAGGTCGCCGGCCGCGGCGAGTTGCAGCTCGGCATCCTGATCGAGACCATGCGCCGCGAAGGCTTCGAACTGTCGGTGTCGCGGCCGAAGGTTCTGCTTCGCCGCAACGAAGCCGGCGATCTGGAAGAGCCGATCGAAGAGGTCGTGATCGACGTCGACGAAGAACATTCCGGCGTCGTCGTGCAGAAAATGTCGGAGCGCAAGGCCGACATGATCGAGTTGAAACCGTCCGGCGGCGGGCGGGTGCGGCTGGTGTTCTTCGCGCCGACCCGCGGCCTGATCGGCTATCAGGGCGAGTTGCTCACCGACAGCCGCGGCACCGCGATCATGAACCGGCTGTTCCACGCCTACGCGCCGTTCAAGGGCGACATCCAGGGCCGCCGCAACGGCGTTCTGATTTCCAATGACCAGGGCGAAGCCGTGGCCTACGCCATGTGGAAGCTCGAAGACCGGGGCCCAATGATGATCGAGCCGGGCTGGCGGGTGTATCGCGGCATGATCGTCGGCGAACACACCCGCGACAACGATCTCGAGATCAATGTCCTCAAGGGCAAGCAACTCACCAACATCCGCACCACGTCGAAAGACGAAGCCGTCCGCCTGACGCCGCCGATCCGCATGTCGCTGGAGA
>JAFKKQ010000144.1 GCA_017304505.1 Hyphomicrobiales bacterium
ATGACGTTGTGCTTTCTCTCGGCCGTTATTCTTGCCGGAATTGCACCCGCATACGCTCAGAACGATTTCCCCCACCGCCCGGTGCGGATCATCGTGCCCTTCCCCGCCGGGGGCCCGACCGATGTCGATATGCGCATCCTCGGACAAAAGCTGTCCGAGATGTGGGGCCAGGGTGTCGTTATCGAAAACCGTCCCGGCGCCAACACCGGCATCGGCGCGCAACTGGTGGCCAACGCGCCAGCCGACGGCTACACGCTGCTGGCGGCGATGGACACCACGCTGGTGATGAACCCGGCGACGGGCGCGTCCATGAACTACGATCCGTTCAAGGACTTCTCCACCATCACGCTGACCGCCAAGAACACCTCGCTGCTCACCGTGCGCGCGAACGACGGTCCCAAGACAATTCAGGAGCTGATCGCCCGCGGCAAGGCGAGCAAGACCAAGCTCAATTATGGCGCGGGCATCACCATCACCCGCCTCGCCGGCGCGACCTTCGCCAAGGCCGCCGGTATCGACGTGGTGCTGGTGCCCTACAAGGGCAGCTCCGAGGTCGTGCAGGGCCTGCTCAACGGCAGCGTCGATTTCATCGTTGACGGCATCGCACCGAGCCTGCCGCTCATCAGGGGCGGCCAGTTCCGCGCGCTGGCAAAGCTTAACAACCGGCCGCTGCCGGCGCTGCCCGACCTGAAGCCGCTGGCCGAAGCCGCTGGCCTGCCGCAGATCGGCGAGATGTCGAGCTGGATCGGGCTTGTCGCACCGGCGGGAACGCCGCCCGCGATCGTGCAGAAAATCCAGCAGGATGTGGTGAAAGCGCAAAGCGATGCAACCGTCGCCGACCGTCTGGTGAAGGCCGGCATCACCGCTGTCACCACGACGCCGGCCGAGTTCGATGCCTTCGTCCGCGACGAGGTCAAGCGCTGGACCAAAATCTATAAAGAGAGCGGCATCAAGCTGAACTGATCGCCGACGCGACGGAGCACCGCCATGACCATGATGCCCACCACGAGCGCCAGCGCAGCGGCGATGACGCAGCCGAGCGCCCGCATCGGCCTCATCATTCCGTCCGTGAACACCTACAGCGAGCCGCAGTTCAATCACTTCGCCCCGAGCGGCCTCGGCATCCATGTGGCGCGGGCGCGCGTCGCCGGCCAATGGAAACGGCCGCTGCCGGACATGAAGGACGAGATCGCGGGTGCCGCCAAGCTGCTGGCCGACGCGCACCCCGACGCGATCGTGTTCCACTGCACCGACACGTCGATGACGCAGGGACCGCAGGGCGAAGGAAAAATCCTCGACATCGTCAAGGACGCCACCGGTATCGATGCGATGGCGACGAGCCGCCTGGTGCTCGATGCCTTGCAGACGCTCGGCATGACAAAGGTCGTTCTGCTGACGCCCTACACCAGCAACAAGGCGGTGATCGACTACCTGACCGCCGCGGGCATCACCGTGGTCCAGGACGTGGCGCTGAAGCTCGCGCCGAAGAACTTCGGCGACGTGACGCCGCAGGACTGGGCGCGGCTCGCCAAGGAGAACGACCGGCCGGAGGCCGACGGCATTTTCCTGTCCTGCACCAACACCCGGCAGATCGAGGCGATCGCCGACATCGAACAGATGCTCGGCAAGCCTGTCGTCAACAGCAACCAGGCGGTGCTTTGGGGCGCGGTGAAGCGGCTCAGCGCCAAGGTCGGACCGCTCCAGCCGATGCCGCAACTCGGCCGGCTGATGCAGAGTTTGAACTAACAGCGGCCAAGCTGCCCCGAAGTGCCGCGATCGGAAAACGGACTGTCCCGAACCGCTGAACAAGGCGGACGGATTATTCGACCGAGGGAGGGTCACGATGCGATCGTACGCCAATCGTTTGCTCGTTGCGGCCGCCTGCCTGCTTGTACTTGCCGCGCCGTCATGGGCGCAAACCTACCCCACCCGTCCGATCACCATGATCGTGCCGTTCGCACCCGGCGGGCCTGCGGATGTGCTGGGCCGTCTGATCGGCCAGAAAATGAGCGAGGATCTCGGC
>JAFKKQ010000145.1:0-607 GCA_017304505.1 Hyphomicrobiales bacterium
TCGGTGTAACCGCCGGCGTATTCGATCCAGCGGCCGTTGCCTTCGGGCACGATCACGCTGCCGACCAGCCGGTCCAGGAAGTCGCGGTCGTGGCTGATGAGCAGGACGGTGCCGCCATAATCGCCGACCATGCCTTCCAGCACATCGAGCGTTTCCATGTCGAGGTCGTTGGTCGGCTCGTCGAGCACCAAAAGGTTCGACGGTCTCGCCAGCACCTGCGCCAACATCAGGCGTCCGCGCTCGCCACCGGACAGCTTGCCGAGCGGCGTGCGGGCCTGCTCGGGCTTGAACAGGAAGTCGCGCATGTAGCCGACGACGTGCTTGGGCTGGCCGCCGACCATGACGGTGTCCTTGCCGCCGCCGGTCAGCGCATCGGCGACGGTGGTGTTCGGATTGAGGCTGTCGCGATGCTGATTGAGCGAAGCGACCGCAAGATTGGCGCCGAGCCGCACGCTGCCGCTGTCGGGTTCGAGCGCGCCGGTCAGAAGCTGAATCAACGTGGTCTTGCCGCTGCCGTTGGGGCCGATGATGCCGACGCGGTCGCCGCGCTGGATGCGGATGGAAAAGTCGCTGACGATGGGGCGGCCGTCGAATGATTTGTCGAGGT
>JAFKKQ010000145.1:640-2662 GCA_017304505.1 Hyphomicrobiales bacterium
CCCGATGCGTTGGCTTCGCTCGCCGAAATCGTCGCGTTGCCCTCCGCGCCGCGATAGGTCCGCCGGGCTTCGCGCAGCGCCTGGAGGCTTGCGAGCCGGCGCACGTTGCGCTTGCGCCGCGCCGTGACGCCGTAGCGCAGCCAGTGCTCTTCCGCGACGATCTTGCGATCGAGTTTGTGCTGCTCGCGTTCTTCCTCGGCCAGCACCTCGTCGCGCCAACTCTCGAAGTCGGCGAAGCCGCGTTCGACGCGGCGCGTCTCGCCGCGATCAAGCCAGACCGTGCTGCGCGACAGGTTGGAGAGGAAGCGCCGGTCGTGGCTGATGATGACCAACGCGCTGCGCCGGCCGTCAAGCTCACGCTCCAGCCATTCGATGGTGGTGAGGTCGAGGTGGTTGGTCGGCTCGTCCAGCAGCAGGATATCGGGATCGGGCGCCAACACTCGCGCCAGCGCCGCGCGGCGTGCTTCGCCGCCTGAGATTTGCGCCGGATTTTCCGTACCGTTGAGGCCGAGTTGTTCCAGGAGATAGCGAGCCTGATGCGCGCCGTCGTTCGGGCCGAGACCGGATTCGACATAGGCGAGCGTGGTTGTCGCGTCGCCGAAATCCGGTTCCTGCGGCAGGTAACGCACCGACGCGCCGGGCTGCACGAAAACGCTGCCGCTGTCGGGCTCGACTGAGCCCGCGGCAATCTTGAGCAGGGTTGATTTGCCCGAACCGTTGCGGCCGACGAGACAAACCCGCTCGCCGGCTGCAACGGACAGTTCCGCGGCCGTCAGCAGCGGCGTGCCGCCGAATGTCAGCGCGATATCTTTGAGGGCGAGAAGGGGAGCGGGCATTGCTGAATGCTGTTTGAAGCGATGCGTCAGGTCGTGACGCGCCGCTGCTGCGCAAGGCAGTCGTTCACGAAAGACGCAAGGTCGCCTCCGGTGAACAGATGGCCGGCGATGCCGGCGGCGCGGGCGGCTTCCATGTCGATGTCCTTGTCGCCGATGAGGAAGCTTGCGGCGAGGTCCACCGGCCAGTTGCCGATGAGATCGAGCAACATGCCGGGCCGCGGCTTGCGCAGATCGGAATCCCACCGATAGGCTTCGACTTTGGCTTCGGGATGAAACGGGCAGTAGCGCGCATCGTCGACCCGCGCGCCTTCCGCCGCGAGCTGTTGTGTCATCCAGGTGTGCAGGTGCGTGAGATCGTCCTCGGTGAACAGGCCTCGCGCAATGCCCGATTGGTTGGAGGCGATGAAGACATAATAGCCGGCCTCGTTGAGCGCACGGATCGCGGTGGCTGCGCCCGGCATGAAGCGGAAGCGTTCGATGGTGCCGACGTAGCCGTCGTCATGATTGATGACGCCGTCGCGGTCGAGAAAGGCGGCGGGCTTGCGCGCGGTGCTCATGGCAGGCTCCCGGCTCGATTGAGCGTGGCTCTGGTAGCGGTCGGGCCGGTGTGAAGCAAGCTCAGGTCGGCGTGGCGGCGTTGCCGAGCGCACGGTGTACTGCCGGCAACACCTGGTCGGCGGGGATGTCGCGCATGCAGTGATGGTGGCCGAACCGGCAGGTCGGCTTGTGGCAAGGCCGGCAGAGCACGTTGGTGGTCGTTTCGATCACGGCGGCCAGCGGGTTGAGCGGGGCCCAGTGCCACGGGCTGGTGGGTCCGAAGATGCCGACGGTCGGCGTGCCGATGGCGGCGGCCACATGCACCAGGCCGGAATCGTTGGAGGCGCAGGCGCTGGCGATCTTCAGCGCCAGCACGGCGTTGCGCAGGTCGGTGGAGGTCAGGTTTCGTGCAGAAGGACCTGCCGCCGCGACGATCTCCTCCGCGAGCGGCGCTTCGGCCGGACTGCCCAGCACCCAGACTGCAAAACCCTCGGCGGTGAGCTTGCGGCCCAGTTCGGCGAAATACGATGAGGGCCAGCGTTTGCTCGGGCCCACTGCGCCCGGCGCGAAGGCCACCACGGGCCGGCCTTCGTTTGGCAAGTCGTGGGTTGTGCGCCATGCCGCCGCCCCGTCAGGAGGGACGACCAAC
>JAFKKQ010000124.1 GCA_017304505.1 Hyphomicrobiales bacterium
CCGATATACATGCCCGGCCGCTTGCGGACCGCGTCGAGGCCCCTGAGGACCTTGATCGAGTCCGAGTCGTAGTCGGACGGGATGTTGAGGGCGGGTTCAGCCATGCGAAATGCCTCAAGGGCTCATCGGGAATGCGTGAGAATTGACGCCGATTTGGCATGAAAACAGGGGTGCCGTACAGCGCAAAGTGGATGCGCCTAATATGTTGATCCAAAGAGGTTTTTTAAAGACCTCCAGGCTCGAAAATTCGCCTGGATTCGGAAGCGGGAATGGCGGCCTCGTCAGCGCCGATTCGGCATCGGCCCGGCCATCGTGGGCAGGGTGCCGTTTGCGGCCGGCTGCACTGCGGATGTGCCGGCGTCGTCGCGCGTCACGTTATGGCGTGGCAGGTTGAAGGCGTTCAACGGCTGAGCCGTCGCATCGTATTCAGGGATCGGCTGTGCCATCTGGTCGAGCGCCGTGGCCCAGAATTCCACGCGCTCGATCTCGCCGTGCAACCGCTCGACAGCCTGCCGCAACTGGAACGCAGCGGTTCCCCTGGCAGACTCGTTCGTAGGCATGACGCGCGCTCCTCCTAGCCTTCGGTTCCCGCCCTTGTCCTGTCCTGTCCTGCCCTTGCCGGCCGTGGCCGCTGAGCATCGTTTCGGGCATTCAATCAAGCCTTGGAAGGCGATGGAGGTTCCCGGAACTTCCGGACTTACACAGTGAGGTTGCGCAACGATGTGTCGGCCGGGGACATGCAGTCGCTTACGCCAGACCGGCGTCGGCCATCCGTCTACGGGCTGCGGGCGATCGTGCCGCCGCCCACGGTAAACATCTCCGCCCGTGAGACGATTTCGGCGAATGCGGCCGGGTCAGCTCCAGTGAGCCAGACCTGGGCGCCGAGCCGATCGAGCGCATCATAGAGCGCGGCGCGGCGGTTCGGATCCAGATGGGCTACCACCTCGTCCAGCAGCAGCATCGGGGCAAAGCCGGTCATTGCCGTCAGCAGTTCGGCGTGCGCCAACACCAGCCCGATCAACGACGCCTTCTGCTCGCCGGTCGATGCGTCAGCGGCGGGAATGCCTTTCGGCGCGTAGGTGACATCGAGATCGGTGAGATGCGGTCCGTCGAGGGTGCGCCCGGCGGCGGCGTCGCGCGCGCGGTTGTCCTTGAGGACGGCGCGGTAGCGTTCTTCGATGTCGACAGCGGGTTGGTCAGGCAGCAGTTTCTCCAGCCAGCCATTGAGCGCGATGGCGGGCGAGGGGAAGGCATCGCCCTTGCGGCTCGCGAGCGCGCCCTGCAGGCGGCCAACCGTCTCGACACGCTGTGCCGCCACCGCGACGGCGAGTTCCGCGGTCTCGTGTTCGACGGCATCGAGCCAATGCGGATCCGGCCGCTGCTCTTCGAGCAACCGGTTGCGCGCCCGCAGGCTGCGCTCCAGCGCCGAGACTCGGCTGCCGTGCTCGGCGTCGATCGCGAGCACCAGCCGGTCGAGGAAGCGCCGGCGCTCCGAGGCCGGTCCGGCGAACAATTGGTCCATCGCCGGCGTGAGCCAGATCACGTGCAGATGGTCGGCGAAGGCTGCCGCCGAACCCACAGGCTCGCGATCGATCCGGCACACGCGCGTGCGCGATGTGCCCTCCGCGGCGGGTTGTTCGATCCCGGTGCCGAGCGTGGCGAGGCCCAGCATGCCCTCGATCTCGGCGGCCACCGCCCATGACCCGTCACCACCGATCCGCGCCACGTCGTCGAGCCTGGCGCGGCGCAAGCCGCGCCCGGGCATCAAGAACGAGATCGCCTCGATCAGATTGGTCTTGCCGGCGCCGTTGGGTCCGGTGAGCACCACCGGCCCCGGCGTCTCGATCGCGATCTGCGCGGCGCGGTAGCTGCGGAAATTGCTCAGCGTCAGGCGGCGGACGAAGGCGGCGGGCATGGGAGGGTTAGCTACGCAAAACAGCCGCAGGTCAACCCTCCCCCTTGCAGGAGACGGTGGCGCGCGGAGCGCCGGCTAGGGTTTGAGGAAAAACCAGATCAACGGCGCGCACAGCACGCCGACAACAACGGTCATCAGGATCAACCGCCCGATCCTGTCCTGGCCGCTCAGTTCGGAAAACTCGCGCTTCGGCGTCTTGTCGAGCCAGCGGCGAAAGCGCGCCAGAGCCGGACCGAGCCCGCTGAAGTCCAGCCAGTTCAGCATGCTTCAGGTTTACACCCGCATCGGCATCAGCACATAGAGCGCGCCGCGGGCGTCCTTGTCCTGGATCAGCGTCGGCGAGCCTGGGTCGGCGAGCTTGAGAACGGCGACCTCGCCGTCAAGCTGGGCCGCAATGTCGAGCAGATAACGCGAGTTGAAACCGATATCGAGAGGATCGGCGCCGTAATCGACCTCGATTTCCTCGGTGGCGCTGCCCGAATCCGGATTGGTCACCGACAGGACAAGCTTGCCCGAGGACAGCGACAGCTTGACCGCGCGGCCGCGCTCGCTCGACACCGTCGACACGCGATCGACAGCGGCCTCGAAGTCTTTCTTGTCGACCGTCAGCTCCTTGTCATTGCCGGCCGGGATCACGCGACCGTAATCGGGGAACGTGCCGTCGATCAGCTTCGAGGTCAGCACCACATTGCCGATCGAGAAGCGGATCTTGGCCGACGACAATTCGATCTTGACCTCGGCCTCGCTGTCCTCGATGAGCCGCTGCACCTCGATCACGGTCTTGCGCGGCACGATGACGCCGGGCATGCCCGCTGCGCCCGCCGCCGCCGGCAGATCGGTCTGCGCCAGCCGGTGGCCGTCGGTTGCGACCGCCCGCAGCGTCTGCGATTTGCCGGTGCCGGCAACATGCAGGTAGATGCCGTTGAGATAGTAGCGCGTCTCCTCGGTGGAGATGGCGAACTGCGTCTTGTCGATCAGGCGCTTGAGGTCGCCGGCCGTCAACGTGAACGTGTGCGTCATGTCGCTGGCGGCGAGATCGGGGAAGTCGCTCTCGGGCAGCGTTTGCAGCGTGAAACGCGAGCGGCCCGCACGGATCGCCAGCACGGCGCGATCGCTGGAGGACTCCAGAACCACCTGTGAACCCTCAGGCAGCTTGCGCACGCTCTCATAAAACATACGCGCGGGGACCGTTGTCGAACCCGCCGGAGAGACTTCGGCCGGGATCGACTCGATCACCTCGAGATCGAGATCGGTGGCTTTGAGGCTGAGCGCCGACTTCTCGGCCCGGATCAGCACGTTGGCCAAAATCGGAATGGTGTTGCGGCGCTCGACCACACGATGCACGTGGCCCAGGGATTTCAACAGTTCGGCGCGCTCAACGGTGACCTTCATGGCAGAGACAGCCTCGGTGGGCCCCGAAAGTGGCGTGATTGCGCGGTTTTCGCAAGGCCGGCGCTCGCTCTGCGGGCCGGTATCCCCGCGATTCACGCCGCCGTTGCGTCATATACGGGCCATCTGCCTGTTATCTGCGTCGCGGGGCCCGAGCCCCGCGCACAACGATGTCATCGATCACGCAATCCGGCGATCATTCCTGCAACTGGCGCTTCAGCACCTCGATCTCATCGGCCAGCATGGTGTCGTTGCCGACCAGCCCTTCGATCTTGCGCACCGCATGCAGCACCGTGGTGTGATCGCGGCCACCGAACCGCCGGCCAATCTCGGGCAGCGAACGCAAGGTCAGCGTCTTGGCGAGATACATGGCCACCTGCCGCGGCCGCACGACATTGGCGGTGCGGCGAGAGGAGAGCAGGTCGGCGCGGCTGACATTGTACTGCCGCGCCACCACGCGCTGGATATCCTCGATCTTGACGCGCTTGGGCTCCTGCGGACGGATCAGGTCGCGCACCTCGCGTTCGGCCATCTCCATCGTCACCGGCTGGCCGGTGAGCTTGTTATGGGCGAGCAAGCGGTTGACCGCGCCTTCGAGATCGCGACCGTTGTGGGTCACCGATTTGGCGATATAGGCCAGCACCGGTGCGGGCACGTCGAAGCCCGGATGATATTGCCGCGCCGCGGCGACGCGGGTCTTGAGGATCTCGAGACGCAAATCCTCGCCGAGCGGTCCCATCTCGACCACAAGTCCGCCGGCGAGGCGCGAGCGCATCCGGTCGTCGAGGCTTTCGAGATCGGTCGGCGGCCGGTCGGCGGCGATCACGACCTGGCGGCCGGCATCGATCAGTGCGTTGAGCGTGTGGCAGAACTCGGCCTGGGTCGACTTGCCTTGCAGGAATTGCAGATCGTCGATCACCAGCACGTCGATGCCCCGCAGCGCCTCCTTGAAGGCGAGCGCGGTCTGGTTGCGCAGCGCCGAGACGAAGCCGTACATGAATTTTTCGGCGGTCAGGTAAAGCACCTTGCGCTCGGCGCCGCGATTGCCGGTCCATGTTACGGACTGCAGCAAGTGGGTCTTGCCGAGGCCGACGCCGGCGTGGATGTACAGCGGATTGAACATCACCGGCTCGCCGCGATGGGCGACGGCCACCTGCTTGGCGGCTGCGTGCGCGAGCGTGTTGGAGCGGCCGATGACGAAGCTGTCGAAGGTCAGCCGCATATCGAGCGGCGAGCCGCCCAGCGCGTCGTGCCCGGTCGAGATCGGTGCATAGACGGCGCGCATGTCGCCGTTGTCGGTCCGCGCGATCCGCGGATCGCGGCCGGAATCGATCACGTCGGGCTGCTTGACCTTGGGCGGTGCGGTTCTGATGACGGCGCTGCGCACCGTCACGTCGATCTTCTGGATTTCGTCGTGCTCGCTCTGCCAGCAGGCCAGCACCCGGTCGGTGTAGTGCGATTGAATCCAGCTTTTGAGGAAGCGTGTCGGCACCGAGAGGCATGCGGCCGCGCCGTCGACGCGCTCAAGATCCATGCGGGCAAACCAGCTTTGGAAGATATCCTCGCCGACTTCGGCTCGAAGCCGCTCTTTAACTCGCAACCAACGGTCCTGATCGGGGGTCGTCATTGTGTTCCTTGGCGTTCAACAGTTGGTGGCGGAACTCGGTGAAACGGAGGCGGCTTCGCTGCCGCTGATGCCGTTACGCGCGGGTCACACACTCAAGGCTTGGATATTCGATAGACGTTTCGGCGGGTGCCGAAGGCAGGCGAGAAACGGCTGGAAATCAGCCGCTGCTAAGGGGCACCGGTCTGCCGCCTCGTGTAGGGTCTCCTGCCTCGCGCAGGGCCTGTAAAATCGACTTGGTCAAGTTGGCGCCTGTGTTTGGAAAAGATGCCGATCGATTGGCCATAGCGCCCCCTTCATCCATCGCGACAATGCGCAACGGATGCTTCTTGCTCGCGTTGTTGAAATACAAACCTCTACCTCGGGACGCCCAATGCCAACGGAGAGCATTTACGAAGTTCAGGCGAAGGCCGGCCGCATCCAACTCTTACATATCTACACATCACTCACAGGGGGCGAACAGTTGTCGATAGCGGTCCCGCTCTCATCCTCGATCAGTTCGATTGCTCGATGAGTTTGAAAGCGTTCCCCTCGACTGAATTCGTGGACAACCCGAAAGCCAGGAAAAAATAGCACGCTGTGGATGAGCCGCAATGGTGGATGGGCGTGCAAACGCAGATGCGCGCTGGGTTCTGGCGGTGCCTGGCGTTGTGGGCTGTGGGCAAATCAAGAGACAACGTCTTGAATCGACGTGAAGATTATCCACCATCAATTTCCGTTGGGCGATGCCTCGCGACGATGATTTTTATCCTTCACCAATGGGACCGGGAATCCCGCGATTCCGACTCCTCATTGTTGTATGCGCCGTAAGCCCTTTGTCTGCATGACGATTTTGTGACCGGAAACACAGGGTAGTCCCAATTCGAAATGGCAGCGAAACGAGTCCAAACGGGAATCGTGGGAATAGGTAAGAATACGGATAGACGATGTTCTCGAACGGCCGTGACAATAATGCAACGCGCATGGTTGTGATGTGTGTGCGCAAGTGGCGCGCCGCGATCGCGCGCGACACGACAAACAAAAACAGTTTTCCAGAAAACGAATTCGACAACGCCGCGTTCTGTCGAGCCCGGTGTTCTTGTCGAGCCTGTTGTCGTTTCGCGGCGGATCAGGTTGCGGCGTGCGGCAAAGCGTCAGCGTGGCGTTTGCTTATTTGTCGTTTGTCGCCGCCGCTTTTTTCTTTTGCGGCGGCATGATCCCGGGAAAGCCTGCCCGGAGTTGATCCAAGGATCGCGCTTCAAGCGGAACGAGAGGGACAAGACGATAACAGGCTGGCCCGATCCAACGCCGTTGGACTGGGCCTCGATAGATGTGCCGATGCGCTTGCGCGGCAGCGCAAAGCACGTCGCTGCGCACGACCGCGCGAGCGGAATGTTCGGCCGGTCTATTGTAGTGAGTCTATTGGGCGAGCTTGGCGATGCGATGGGTCAGCCGCGACACCTTGCGGCTGGCGGTATTGCGATGCACCTGACCCTGACGCGCCGCACGCATCAGCGCCGGCTCGGCGGCCTTCATGGCTTCGAGCGCCTTGTTGCGGTCGCCCGAGGCGATGGCTTCTTCCACCTTTCGCAGCACACCGCGCATGCGGGACCGGCGCGCCTTGTTGATCTCGGTGCGGCGGGCGATTTTGCGGGCGGCTTTGCGGGCGGAGGTGGTGTTGGCCATGAACGCTGATCGAAACCTGTCAGAGGGTCAAAAAGCTATGGCGGCGAGGGCTCTCACCGCCAGCGCGCTGCTTATAATCAGCGGGTGTTTTGCCGTCAATGTCTCTCGAGCAGCCCAGCCCAGAGCCCCGGCCTAGAGGCCCGGCCCAAGCCGACCGGGCGGAGCAGGGAACCAGGGCGGGTATGCCCGCCCCCGGCCGGACCCAGGGATCAGGCCACCTTCCGGCCCCGCACCCGGTCGTAACCCGCCACCACCGCGGCCCGATCGCCGGCGGCGAAGGGTGCCAGCGGCGGTTTGACCCGCGCCAGGGCCGGGTCGGCATGGATATGCGACAACAGCGACTTCACGCCGGGCACCAGGGATTTGCCCTCGAACAGCTTGCGGATGGTGACTGCGGCCTCGAGCGCCGCCTTGTCGCCCTTGGCCCAGGCGAGTTGGCAGAGGTCGGCGTTGAGGTTTGCCGTCGCCGAGATACAGCCGGCGAAGGCGCCTTCGCGCGCCTCAAGCAGCGCCGCCTCGGTCGAGGGGAAGACGGAGAAGCCCTTCGAGATCGCGGCGGCCTCGCGGGCGTAGCCCATGTCGCCCGAGGAATCCTTGAGGCCGACGATCCGGCTGCCGAACCCGTCCAGCAGCCGTTTCACCAGCGCGATATGCCAGTGCAGGCCGGATTGCTGCGGATAGTGGTAGAGATAGATCGGGATCGGCTTGTGCGCCGTCGCCGTCATGATTGCTTCGATATAGGCCACGAGCCCATCATCGGGCACGCCCTTGTAGTAGAACGGCGGCAAAACCAGTGCGCCGGCAAAGCCGAGATCGGACGCATAGCGCGTCAGCGTCACCGCATCGGCTGTGGCCGCGGCGCCGGTGCCGACCATCATCCGGTCGAGCGGCAGGCCCGCGGCCTTGTAGGCATCCATCACCCGCTTGCGCTCATCGAGCGAGAACGACGTCGCCTCGCCGGTGGTGCCGAGCACATTCAATCCGTTGCAGCCATTGTCGAGGAGATGGCGCGCAAGCTTGGTCGCGCGCGCCGTGTCGGGGGTGCCGTCTTCACCGACGGGCGTTGCGATTGCGGCGATCACGCCGCGCAGACTGGTGGTGCTCATAAAACCTCCCGATGCAGCAAATAGCGAGCAGACGAGTTGCGTCTCCGCCGGCCCGCGACGTCCTGCTCTCTCGTTCGCTGTTTCTCAGCCGCTCACATTGAATGCGGCGAGCGCGGCCATGTTGACCAAGGTCGAATCCTTCGCACCGAGCGGCACGATCTGCACCGGCCGGTCAAGGCCGACCAGCAGCGGGCCGATCACGGTGGCGCCGCCCAGTTCCTGCAGCATCTTGGTCGAGATCGATGCCGAATGGAACGCCGGCATGATCAGGACGTTGGCGGGGCCGGTGAGGCGGCAGAACGGATAGGCCGCCGCCGCCTCGGGGTTCAGGGCCACGTCGGCCGACATCTCCCCGTCGTATTCAAAGTCGACGCGGCGCTGATCGAGGATCTTCACCGCTTCGATCACACGGTCGGAACGTTCGCCTTGGGGGTGGCCGAAGGTGGAGAAGGCGAGCATGGCGACGCGCGGCTCATAGCCCATGCGGCGGGCGACGCCGGCCGCCTCGATGGCGATCTCCGCAAGCTGGTTCGCGTCCGGCGTCTCGGTGATCGCGGTGTCGGCAACCAGCACCGTGCGCCCGCGCGACAGCACGAGCGAGACGCCGATGACGCAATGGCCGGGCTTGGGGTCGATGATGCGGCGAACATCCTCCAGCGCGACCGAATAGTTCCGGGTGACGCCGGTGACCATCGCGTCGGCGTCGTCGAGGGCCACCATGCAGGCCGCGAAATGATTGCGGTCCTGGTTGATGAGCCGCTGGCAGTCGCGGAACAGGTAGCCCTGGCGCTGCAGCCGCTCGTAGAGATAGGCCGCATAGTTGGCGTTGCGGGTCGAGAGCGCGGCGTTGATGATCTCGATATGGCCGCCTAGTTCGATGCCGAGCGCCTGCGCGGTCTGGCGGATCGGCTCCTCGCGACCCACCAGCAGGGCGGTGCCGAGCCCCTGCTGCACGAAGCTCGCCGCGGCGCGGATCACCTGCTCCTCTTCGCCCTCGGCGAACACCACGCGCTTGGGCGCGCGCCGCAGCCGCTGAAACACCTGTTGCAGCACGCCCGCGATCGGGTCGCGGCGCGACTGGAGCGAATGGCGATAAGCCTCCATGTCGGCGATCGGCTTGCGCGCCACGCCTGTATCCATCGCAGCCTGAGCGACGGCCGGCGGCACCGATGAGATCAGCCGCGGATCGAACGGCACCGGGATGATGTAGTCCGGTCCGAATTTCGGCCGCGCGCCATAGGCGGCGGCCACTTCATCGGGCACGTCCTCGCGCGCCAGCGCTGCGAGCGCGCGCGCGGCGGCGATCTTCATCTCCATGTTGATGGTGGTGGCGCGCACGTCCAGCGCGCCACGGAAGATATAGGGGAAGCCCAGGACGTTGTTGACCTGGTTCGGATAGTCCGAGCGTCCCGTCGCCATGATGGCATCGTCGCGCACCTCGGCCACTTCCTCGGCGGAAATCTCCGGATCGGGATTGGCCATCGCGAAGATGATCGGCTTGGGCGCCATCGAGGCGATCATGTCTTTGGTCACCGCTCCTTTGACGGAGAGACCGAAGAAGGCATCGGCGCCTTTCATGGCGTCCGCGAGCGTGCGCGCCTTGGTCTTGACGGCGTGCGCCGACTTCCACTGGTTCATGCCCTCGGTGCGGCCCTGGTAGATCACGCCCTTGGTGTCGCAGAGGATGAGGTTTTCGAACTTGATGCCGATGGCCTGGAGCAATTCCAGGCAGGCGATGCCGGCCGAGCCGGCGCCGTTGCAGACCAGCTTGACGTCCTCGATCTTGCGCCCGGTCAGGTGCAGCGCGTTGAGCAGCCCCGCGGCGGCGATGATGGCGGTGCCGTGCTGGTCGTCGTGAAACACCGGGATGTCGAGCAGTTCGCGCAGCCTCTGCTCGATGATGAAGCACTCCGGCGCCTTGATGTCCTCAAGGTTGATGCCGCCCCAGCCTTTGCCGAGCAGCTTGACGCAGTTGATGATCTCGTCGGGGTTCTCCGATGACACCTCGAGGTCGATGGAGTCGATGTCGGCAAAGCGCTTGAACAGCACCGCCTTGCCTTCCATCACCGGCTTGGCCGCGAGAGCGCCGCGATTGCCGAGCCCGAGGATGGCGGTGCCGTTGGTGATGACGGCGACGAAATTGCCCTTGGTGGTGTAGTCGTAAGCCTTGTTTTCATCCTCGGCGATGGAGAGGACCGGCACGGCGACGCCCGGCGAATAGGCGAGCGACAGATCGCGTTGCGTCGCCATCGGTTTGGTCGCGACCACCTCGAGTTTGCCGGGGCGGCCTTCGCTGTGGAACAAAAGCGCTTCTTGGTCGGTGAAGGTCGGCCGATTGCTGTTGGATTTTTTTGCCATTTCAATACTCTACTTGCGGCCGATGGGCCAATTGATTGACGTTAGCGGAACCGGCCGGGCTTGCTCAAGACGCTTGCTTCAATAAGCCTCTGCAAAGAATGGCCTTCCGGTTGAAAAGAGCGCGACCAACTGCCACCGCCGAGACACGAAAGGCAAGCAAGTCTAACGTGCACGTGCCTTAAGCCCATGATGGTCCGCGCCGCCTTCCGAACATTGAACCGGTTGGCGCGGCACGGTAAGCGGCTGGAGTTGGTGCGGGGCCCCTGGAAGAGGTCATGATCCGGTTTTTCTTGCGATTTGTCGGGCTTTTGTTGCTCGCCCTGGCCTTCATCTTCGTGGTTTACGACGGCATCCGCTCGATTTCCGACGGCAGCGTCTTGCTTACGAAGGCAGGCTATGTGTGGAACGTCGCCCACGAGCGCAGCCTGCAGGCATTCCACGTTCTTGTCGATCAGCAGGCCGGCCCCGACGCTTGGCAACTCGCGATTGCGCCCGTGCTCGATCAGCCGGCCTCGGCCATTTTCTGCGTGCTGGGCGTGATCCTGATTGTGCTTGGGCGCAAGAAGAAGCCGCTGATCGGTTACGCGCGAGATTGACCCCGAAACCGGCCGCGAGCGGTTATTTCAACGCTTCGATGCCGGCCCGGGCGGCCTGCGTATCCTGCGACGAAAGCACGCCCGAGACGCCGATGGCGCCGACGATCTTGCCGTTCACCACGATGGGCAGGCCGCCTTCGAGCGGGACGATGTCGCGGAGCGCCAGGAAACGCAGTCCCGGCCCGCCGCCGGCGATGGCGTCATCGAGCACCTTGGACGGCCGCTTGAACATCAGCGCGGTTTTGGCCTTGCCCTGGGCAATCTCGATGGACGAAAGCTGCACGTCGTCGCCGCGATGCAGCATCACGAGGTTGCCGCCGCTGTCGAGAATGGCAACGACGATCGACCACTTGTTCTTGGCGGCCTCGGCTTCAGCCGCGTTCATGACCTTGCGGGCATTTTCCAGACCGATCGGCGGTCCGTAGGGCGGCGGGGCGGTTTGCGCCGCAGCCGGCAATGCGGTCAGCAATGCAATGAAGCAGGTGCTGGCAATGATCCTCAGCGTGGTCATAGAGCCTCCAGGCGAATCCATTGGGCGGCAGCATAGGTGGCTCGGGGCCCAAGGGAAACAGGGCGATCCAGTCGCCATCATCGTTACCCGCATCGGCGACGGGCATGGCTGGATTATGACCGCCGGCCCCGGTGCCGAACGCCGTGACACGTCTTATATTTGCACCAGCAATCGAACACACCGGAGCACGAACGATGTTCATGTTCAAGAAATCGCTGGATATGCCGTCGAAAGCCGATGCGCTGCCCGGGCGGTCCGATCCGATCCCGACCGCCAGCCGCCATTTCATCAATGGGCACCCGCTCAAGGGGCCGTATCCGGCCGGGCTCGAAACCGCGATGTTTGGGATGGGCTGCTTCTGGGGCGCGGAGCGCAAATTCTGGGAATTGGGCGACGGCATTTATGTCACTGCGGCCGGCTATGCCGGCGGCTTCACACCCAACCCGACCTACGAGGAGGTTTGCACCGGGCGCACCGGCCACAACGAGGTGGTGCTGGTGGTCTACGATCCCAAGGTCATCTCCTACGAGACGCTGCTCAAGACCTTCTGGGAAAGCCATGACCCAACGCAAGGCATGCGCCAGGGCAATGACGTCGGCACGCAATACCGCTCCGGCATCTATGCCGCCACGCCCGCCCAGAAGAAGGCTGCGGAGGAATCCAGGGCGATGTTCGGCAAGGCGCTCGCTGCCAAGCGATACGGCGACATCACCACCGAGATTGTCGACGCGCCACCGTTCTACTTCGCCGAGGATTACCATCAGCAGTACCTTGCCAAGAATCCAGCCGGTTACTGTGGGCTTGGCGGCACCGGCGTGTCGTGCCCGATCGGCACCGGAGTGGCCGCCGCGCCGTGAGATCGGCGGCGTTATATCGGCGAGCGCCTGCTTCTCCGGCTCGGCCCGCTCGCGGACCGCGGCGGGGCGGATAAGTCTTCCTTAACCATAATGGGGTGTTAATGCGGCCCGGCGATGATTTCGATTGGCGTGGTTCGCATGCGTTTTTGTCTCTCCCTTGTTGCAGCTTCGATAACCCTGGCGCTGGGTGCTTGCTCGCAACACGTGTCGCAGACTGCCGTCGTCGCTCCGACGGCCTCGGCCATCGAAGTCTCCGACCTCGATGCCATGATGTATGGCGCCCGTCCGCCGCTCTCCGAGACGGCCCGGCGGGCACAGGCAGCAGTGCGGGTGGCCGCGACCCTTGAGAACCGACCTTATACACTCGACGCTGGTGACAAGCTCCGCGTCGTGGTGTTCGGCCAGGATGCGCTCAGCAACAATTATACGGTGAACGCCGACGGCCGCGTTTCGCTGCCGCTGATCGGCGCTGTCAACGCGCGCGGGCTCACCACCGCGCAATTGGCGGGCGCGATCACCGCAAGCCTGAAGAAAAGCTTCATCCGCGATCCGAGCGTCGCGGTGGAGATCGAAACCTATCGGCCGTTCTTCGTCCTCGGCGAGGTTACGTT
>JAFKKQ010000449.1 GCA_017304505.1 Hyphomicrobiales bacterium
CCGCACCTTCTCCCGCGCGCCCTCGTACCCCTCGGTCGAGGCATTGGCGAGATAGTGCAGCCCGCGGTGCACGTTGGAATATTCCGACGTATAGACCTGCTGGAGCCGGTCGAGCACCGCTTTCGGCTTCTGCGCCGAAGCGGCGTTGTCGAGGTAAACGAGAGGCTTACCGTAAACCTCCATCCCGAGAATCGGGAAATCCTCTCGGATGCGGTTGACGTCGTAGGTGCCGTTGCTCACTGCGGAATGCATTTCACCGATCCCCACGCGCCTGGAGCCAGGCAGCAACCTGCCCCATCAGCGCGTCGCGAAGCCCCGCGTGCTCGATGCCTTCGATCGCTTCGCCGACAAAAGCCTGCACCAAAAGCGCCTCCGCCTCGACCTCGGGGATGCCGCGCGCCATCAGATAGAATTTCAGATCCTCGTCGAGCGCTCCCGCCGTGGCACCGTGGGCGCATTGCACGTCGTCAGCGAAAATCTCAAGCTCGGGCTTGTTGTCGGCCTCGGCATGGTCGGACAACAAAAGCGCGCGGGTCATCATCCGCGCATCGGTCTGCTGCGCACGCGGCCGCACGATGATCTTGCCCTGGAAAACGCCGCGGCTTTCGTCGTCGAGGACGGCCGCAAACACCTCGCGGCTCTGACAGCCGCCGGCCTTATGATCGACCAGCAGTGTGGAATCGACGTGCTGCTTGCCCTTGAGCAAGGTTGCGCCACGCAGGCCGGCCAGCGTGCCAGCGCCATCGAAGCGCACGAAGGTCTGGTTGCGCACCATGCCCCCGCCAATATTGAAAGCGAAATCGTTGAGCCGCGCTTGAGCACCGATAGCGGCCATCAGCGACGAAACGTGAATGAGATCGTCGGGCCCGGCGGTGATCTTGACGTGATCGACATGAGCCTTGTCGCCCACCACAAGCTCAAGGACGGTGTTGACCTGACGCGCCGCTGCAGCATCGTGACTTTCGATCAGCATAACGCGCGCGCCATCCTCAACGACCATCAGCGAGCGGGTGAAGACCGACGCGGGCTTTTCCCCGGTCGCCGCGAACACCAGATGGATCGGCCGTGAGCGCCACCACGCCTTCGCCTTCCGGCGGCACGACCTGACCGAGATGCTTTGCCACCAGCGGGTCGCCGGCCGCCAGCGCCTGCGCCATCGGCCGAATGGCAAGACCAGCCGAGAGGTTTGAAAGATCGGACAGTTCAGGAACGAAGCTGCCATCGACAAACACGAGCCGCCGCGCGTCGATATCACCGATCAGGAGCCCGGCCTTTGTGGCCGACGCCTTCGCGCCCGCACTCGGTTCGGCGGCCAGCGGTTTCGCGTCGCGAAGCATCGCCCGCAAATCGGTGTAGTGCCACTGCTCGACCCGACGGCTCGGCAGGCCCTTCATACCGAAGTCACGGATTGCCGCTTCGCGCATCGCCGCGACCGCACGGTCGCCGGGAAGCCTGGCCTTGGCGGCGGCGAACGCCTCGGCAAAGGCAAGCTCCGCGCCGGTCTTCACGGGGATGATCTCGGCGTTCATGATACGAGCGCGGCCTCTTCCTGCTGGTATTCAGCGTAGCCTCTCGCCTCAAGCTCCAGCGCGAGGTCCTTGCCTCCGCTGCGCACGATGCGGCCGCGCGAGAGCACGTGAACCACGTCGGGCACGATGTGTTCAAGCAGCCGTTGGTAGTGGGTGATGACAATCATGGCGCGGTCGGGCGAGCGCAGCCGGTTCACTCCGTCGGACACGATCTTGAGCGCATCGATATCGAGACCAGAGTCGGTTTCATCGAGCACGCACAGCCGTGGCTCAAGCAGCGCCATCTGCAGCACCTCATTGCGCTTCTTCTCGCCGCCGGAGAAGCCGACATTGACACCGCGGCGCAGCATCTCGGGGTCGATTTCGAGCTTGGCCGCAGCATCACGCACCATCTTGAGGAACGCCGGCGTTGAAAGCTCGTCCTGCCCACGTTTCTTGCGCTGCGCATTCAGTGCGGTGCGCAGGAACGTCATGGTGGCAACGCCGGGAATTTCCAGCGGATACTGGAATGCGAGGAACAACCCCTTGGCCGCCCGCTCGTCCGGTTCCATTGTCAAAAGGTCTTCGCCTTCGAGCAGGATCTGCCCCTGCGTCGCCTCGTAGCCGGGCTTGCCGGCCATGACGTAGGACAGCGTCGATTTGCCGGACCCGTTGGGTCCCATGATGGCGTGCACCTCGCCCTTATTCACGGTGAGGTCCAGACCGTTGAGGATTTGCTTGCCGTCGACGGTGACGTGCAAATTCTTGACTTCCAGCATCGGCACTTCGTTGTTCCTTCTCAACCTCCCCTCGATCATGGGCCGGGTTCGTCCCGGACATCCCGCTTCGGGGGGCGTCATCGCTACAAGCTGAAATGCGAGATGATCTCGCCGATCAGCTCCTTCTTCTTCGCTTCGTTGCCGCCCGAGCCCACCGGACCGAGCGAGCGTCCGCTCACATCAATCTCGCCCTGCTCGCCGACCACAATCATCATCCCTTCGGCGTAGACACCCTCCTCCGGCTTGGTCAGAAGGATGCGCCTGCCGTCGAACACCGCCTGCACGCCGTGCTCCCGCAACGTCTTCGACGGCGCAAGGTCCGTTTCGAAGAACGCCTTCAGGAAGGCGCTCGCCGCCTCCTGGCGGGCGCGGCGCTCCGCGTCGTCCCTGCTGCGCTTGGCGTCAAGCTCCGCCACAGCCTTGTCGAGCGCCGACATGAACCCCTCTCAGCCCGGCACCGTCGTCAGCCGACCGAGCCTTCGAGGCTGATCGAGATGAGTTTCTGCGCTTCGACTGCGAACTCCATCGGAAGCTGCTGGAGCACGTCCTTGACGAACCCGTTGACCACCAGCGCCACCGCTTCCTCGGCGGAGAGGCCGCGCTGGCGGCAGTAGAACAGCATCTCGTCGGAAATCTTCGACGTGGTCGCCTCGTGTTCGAACACGGCCGAGGCGTTCTTCGCTTCCACGTAGGGAACGGTATGGGCGCCGCAGTGCTCTCCGATCAGCAGCGAGTCGCAGTTGGTGAAGTTGCGCGCGCCCTTGGCGCGCTGGTGCGCCATCACC
>JAFKKQ010000450.1 GCA_017304505.1 Hyphomicrobiales bacterium
CGCCAACATCGCCGCCGTGCTGCAAATCGCTCCCCTGATCATTACCGCCCTGTCCGTGGCAATCTATCGTGAGATGGTGGGCTGGCGGGGTTGGACGGCCATCGGCGTCGGCTTTGCTGGAGCACTGCTCGTCATCAAGCCGATCCCGTCGGAGTTCAACATCTGGACGCTGGTGGCGGCGGGTTCCGCCCTCGCCGCCGCGGTTCGCGAGCTTCAGACGCGGCAGATCGGCCAGAGCGTGCCAGTCATGGTGGTGGCATTGTGGGCGGCCATTGCCATTACGGCGTGCGGCTTGGTTTTTCTGCTGGCGGAAGACTGGCGGATGCCCACCGGCGGCGACCTTCTGCAATTGTTCGTCGCCGCCGTCTTCGTCGGCCTTGCCATCTACCTGTTGGCGCTCGGCTTCCGCGGTGTGGACCTCTCAGTGGTCGCGCCGTTCCGCTACACCTATCTGCTGACGTCGGCGCTCGGTGGCTTCCTGGTGTTCCGCGAAATCCCGGACCGATGGACCGTGGTGGGTGCCGCCCTGATTGTCGGCAGCGGCGTCTATATGCTGCATCGCGAAACGATGCGCCGCCAGGCGCCAGCGAACCGCAACATTCCAGAATCGGAAAATTCTCGCCGGCGCGGCATGATGGCATCAAGGCAACCGGACCTTTAGACCAAGTTTTAATTGACGGCCGCACAGCCCTTCAGATTAGCTGCAACGGTGTGCGACCGCTCCCGCGGTTGCGTGTGGGGGATGCAGCGGGTGGCCTGCTTTGAAGGCCGCGCCCGGATAGAGGCTGTTCGTGAACGCGATTCTCAGGTCGCTCCTGCCGCTTAGCCGGCTGGTCGACACCGTCAACACCTGGATCGGAAAACGCCTCTCCTGGCTCATCATTGCCGCAGTGCTGGTGTCTGCCGTGAATGCCACGGTGCGCAAGATATTCGACATGTCGTCGAATTCCTGGCTTGAGCTGCAGTGGGTTTTGTTCAGCATCGTCTTTCTGTTGTGCGCACCGTGGACGCTCCTCGCCAACGAACACATCCGTATCGACATCATCAACAACATGATGCCGAAGTGGCTTCGCAATACCATCGATGTTGTAGGCCATGCGTTCTTCCTATTGCCGCTTACGATCGTGATGATCGTAACGGGCATTCCATTCTTCCTGCGCTCTTATGAGATCAACGAACAGTCGGGCAATGCCGGAGGCCTTCCGCAGTGGCCGGCAAAATCGCTGATCATGATCGGATTTACGATGTTGCTGATCCAGGGCATCTCCGAACTCATCAAGCGCATCGCCGTCATGCGCGGACTTATTCCGGACCCTTATGAGAACCACCGCCGCGGCGCTGAGACCGAGGCTGAGCAGATCGTCGACGCAATGGAAAGACGCTGAATGTCCGCAGCAAGATAACGGGCGCCGTAGATGGAAACTTTTCTCATCCAGAATATGGCGCCGGTCATGTTCGGCACGCTGGTGGTCTTTTTGCTGCTCGGCTACCCGGCGGCTTTCTCGCTTGGCGCGGTCGGCCTGCTGTTCGGATTGATCGGCATCGAGCTTGGTCAGTTCGCGCCCGATTTCCTGCAAGCCATGCCCGAGCGCATCTACGGCGTGATGAGCAACGACACGCTGCTCGCGATTCCGTTTTTTACCTTCATGGGATTGGTGCTTGAACGATCCGGCATGGCGGAAGACCTGCTCGATACTATCGGGCAGTTGTTCGGCACCGTGCGCGGCGGCCTTGCCTACGCCGTGGTGTTCGTAGGTGCCCTGCTTGCGGCCACGACCGGCGTGGTGGCTGCGTCGGTCATCTCGATGGGGCTGATCTCACTGCCGATCATGCTGCGGTACGGATACGACCGGCGTGTCGCGGCGGGCGTCATCGCCGCATCCGGGACTTTGGCGCAGATCATTCCGCCGTCACTTGTTCTGATCGTCATGGCCGACCAGCTCGGCCGCTCCGTCGGCGACATGTACGAAGGCGCATTCGTTCCAGGCCTCGTGCTCGCCGGTC
>JAFKKQ010000451.1 GCA_017304505.1 Hyphomicrobiales bacterium
ATATCATCCTGACCTACCCCGAATATTACAAATGGTTCGGCGAGCGGGAGTTCACCTGGAACAAGATCCGGCAGATGAACCGCAACCCGTTGCTCGGCATGGTGACCGGAGCCGACGGCCTCAAGACAGGATTCACCAACGAGGCCGGCTACAACCTTGTCGGCTCCGCGATCCAGAACGACGTTCGGCTGATTGTCGTGCTCACCGGAATGAAAAATGCCAAGGAGCGGGCGGAAGAAGGCCGTAAGCTCCTGGAATGGGGCTTTCGGAATTTCGAGCCCAGGCTGTTGTTCGCCGCCCGCCAGCCGATCGCCGAGGCGAAGGTCTATGGCGGGACTCAAGGCCGCGTGCCGGTCGCCACCTCGAAGCTGATCCGCATCATGGTGCCGCGCGGCACGAACGAGCGTATCACCGCCAAGCTGATCTACACCGGGCCGGTCATGGCGCCTGTCCAGGAAGGGCAGCGGATCGGCAGCGTGCAGGTTTGGCGGGGCGATGCCAAGGTCCTCGAAACGCCGGTGCATGCGGTGGAAAGCGTCGGCGTGGGTTCCGTCCCGCAGCGTGCCTTCGACGCGGCGGCGGAACTTGTGGTCAGGCTGTTCCGCTCGGCCGCCGAGCGGATATAACTCGGCCCGGCCACAGGCCTGCGGGGCGGGGGCTTGGATAGGCCGGGATTAGGCAGCATGCGCGGACGCTTCATCACGTTTGAGGGCGGCGAAGGCACGGGCAAGTCGACCCATGCCGCGATGCTGGCTGAGCGGCTGAAGTCGTTCGGCATCAGGGTTCAGTTGACGCGCGAGCCCGGCGGCTCTCCGGGCGCGGAGATCATGCGTCACCTCCTGTTGTCCGGTGTGGCCAGGCCGCTCGGCGCCGACGTCGAAGCAGTGCTGTTCGCCGCCGCCCGGGACGACCATCTCGCCACGCTCATTCGCCCTGCGCTCGAAAAGGGCCGCTGGGTGGTGTGCGACCGTTTTGCCGACTCCACGCGCGTCTACCAAGGGGCCGCCGGCCGGGTGGACCCCAAGATCATCCGGGCAATGGAACGTGTCGTTGTGGGCGACACCAAGCCGGACCTGACGCTGATCCTCGATGTGCCGGCCAAGGAAGGCATGCGCCGCGCCACGGAGCGGCGCGGCGAGGGCACGGTTGACCGGGTCGAGGCCGAGGCGTTGGCGTTCCATGAAAAACTTCGCGATGGCTTTCTCACCCTGGCGGCAAACGAGCCCGACCGCTGCGTGCTGATCGACGCCACGCTGTCGAAGGAAGAGGTCGGCGAGCAAATCTGGCGGGTGGTGACGAAGAAACTCGATCCCGCCACCGCGCCGATCGAATTTGAGGACGCCGCGTCTTGAGCCCGGCCGCTGAAGCTGACGACCGCGCAATTCCGGCGCCGCGCGAAACCGGCGAGTTATACGGACATACCGAAGCCGAAGCGGCGTTGCTCGATGCCTACCGCAGCGGACGCATTCCGCACGCCTGGCTGATTGGCGGCGAGAACGGCGTTGGCAAGGCGACGCTGGCGTATCGTATGGCGCGCTTCGTGCTGGCCTATCCCGATCCGACCATGCCGGAGGTTCGCAACGCCACGTCGCTTGCGGTTCCGGCCGACCATCCTGTGACGCTGCGCATCGCTGGCCAGGCGCAGGCGGGATTGTTGGTGCTCGAGCGGGTGATCAACGAGAAGACCGGAAAGCTGTTCACCGAGATCAGGGTTGAGGACGTGCGGCGCACGGTGCCGTTCTTTGGGCTCGCGGCTGGCGGCGACGGCTGGAGGATCGCCATCGTCGATCCCGTGGAAGACCTGAACCGCTCGGGTGAGAATGCGCTGCTCAAGGTGCTGGAGGAACCGCCGCCGCGTGCGTTGCTGCTGTTGGTCAGTCATGCGCCGGGCCGCGTGCTGCCGACCATTCGCTCGCGATGCCGGATGTTGATGCTGCGGCCGCTGGCAGCAGACGATGTTGTCCGGGCGGTTGCGGCCGCGACCGACTTGACGGAAGGCAGCG
>JAFKKQ010000452.1 GCA_017304505.1 Hyphomicrobiales bacterium
GATCGCGCTGCCGCCAAGGCGTTGCAGGCTGAGATGGCGGCCGTTCCGTATCGACGCGAATTCCGCTTTCGAGGGCTCGGTCTGTATGCCTGGGAAGAAGGATTATGGCGCCCGATAGCCGAATATTCCTTTCGCGGTTGACCGGCCGAATGAGCCGCCCTAAGAGCGCCGCCTTGCCAGCGCAGACCTGCCTTCGGTAGGAACGGCGCGCCAGAAATGGGGCGGAGTAGCTCAGCCGGTTAGAGCAGCGGAATCATAATCCGCGTGTCGGGGGTTCGAGTCCCTCCTCCGCTACCACCTTTTCCATCAGGCACCTTTCCCGAGCACCTTTTACGGGCTCGTGCGTTATTCCCGGTGATGCCGGGGGTAAAAGCGCAAGCATGATCGAATTAGGTGCAATTGCAGGTCCGCCGCCATTGGGCGTTTTGCAGGCGGAGGGGCCGCTGGCCTTCTTTCTCGATTTCGACGGTACGTTGGTGGAAATCGCCTCCAGTCCCGAAAAAATCCAGGTTCCCCGTACCTTGCCGCAGGGCTTGATCCGGCTCGCCCTGAGAGAGGATGGCAGGCTCGCTCTTATCAGTGGGCGCACGGTGGAAAATTTGCGATCGCATCTGGGCGATCTGCCGCTCGCGCTTGCGGGCTCTCACGGAGCGGAACTGTTCAGGTCCGATGGCACGCGCATCGGTGACGAGCCTGCGCCTCTGCCAGCCCCTGTCGGGCAAGCTTTTGCAAGTTTCGCCGCTCGCCACTCCGGGGTGGAATACGAAGCCAAGAAATATGGCGCTGCGCTCCATTATCGCATTGCGCCGGAACTCGAAGCGACTGCGAACGCTTTTGCACAACAGGTGGCGGCGCAAAGCGATCTGCGCCTCAAACACGGCAAATGCGTTGTCGAACTGGTGCGGTGGGGGGCAAACAAAGGAGATGCTGTGCGGGCTTTCATGGCGGAACGGGAATTTTCGGGCGCGAGGCCCGTATTCGTGGGCGACGATTTAACCGACGAGGACGGGTTCGCCGCCGTCCGCGACTTTGGCGGTTTCGGCGTAATAGTGGGACAAAGATCCGAAACCTGCGCACTCTATCGTCTGGCTGCCCCTCGCGAGCTTGGCTCATGGTTGCAATTGTGACGCCGGGGAAGGGCCGCAACCTCGATCTTTGGCCCGTCGGAAATTGCCAGGTGAGCGGCCTTCTCGACAGCGAGGCGGCGTTGGTATGGGGTTGCGTTCCCCGAGTGGACGGCGATCCGGTGTTTTGCGCATTGCTCAACGGTGACGACCGCGATGGCGGAATCTGGCGTTTCGAGCTGGTGGACCAGGTAAAATCGGAACAACATTACATCCGTAACACCCCGATGCTGGTGACCCGTCTGGAAGCGAGCGACGGCAGCGCAATCGAAATAACCGATTTTTGCCCCCGCTTCGAACGATCGGGCCGTATGTACCGACCGGTCGCGTGGGTGCGGATCGTGCGCCCTGTCACGGGGGTGCCGCGCATGCGGGTCGTGCTTACGCCGATGCGCGACTATGGCGAGGCTATTGCCGAGCGAACCAGCGGCACCAACCATATCCGTTATCTGGTGGGTAGCCAGGCGATCCGCCTGAGCACCGATGCGCCGGTAGGATATATCCTCGAACAGCGCACGTTTCGGGTGGAAACGGATTTCCATTTCTTTCTCGGGCCCGACGAGCCGTTCAGCACCAATCTTCGTTCGGAACTGCGCCAGATGGAGCAGGGAACGCAGAAGTATTGGCAGCATTGGGTGCGTGGGTTGGCGACGCCGCTCGAATGGCAGGAGGAAGTGATCCGTTGCGCCATCACCCTCAAATTGTGCCAGCACGAGGAAACCGGAGCGATCGTTGCGGCGCTGACGACCTCGATCCCGGAAGCCCCCAATTCCCAACGTAACTGGGATTATCGCTACTGCTGGATTCGTGATTCCTATTACACTGTGCAGGCGCTCAATCGCCTCGGCGCTCTCGACGTGATGGAAAAATACCTCG
>JAFKKQ010000125.1 GCA_017304505.1 Hyphomicrobiales bacterium
GCCGTGCGCCGTAGACGTAAGCGGTGATCTCGGCAACGGCCAAGAACATGATCGCGCCCACGCAAGCAGCCTCGAACAGCTTGCTGCTGACTTGATATGAGCCGATGTCGAGCCACAATCGCCGCACACCGCCGCGGAACTGATAGGCCACCGCAATTGCGAGCATGCCCAACAGTGCAAGCAGGATCAGGCCTGCAACCTGAGCAGCCCCGTGGATCCGGGTGACCGTCTCAAGCGAATCCCATCCGGGCAGGTCACGGCTCATAGCAGGTCACGGTTCATAGGTGTCTCGCGGCGTTATCCCGTCGCGGCCGCTGTTGAGGCGGGGTCATAACAGCGGTAGCCTCAAGCCCATGCAAGGAGCGATTGCCAGGACCGTAAACGCGGCGCGGCTGCGCCGCGTGGCGGCGCCGTTGCGCGCAGTCTTTGGCTGCGCTCTGGACGCGGCCTTGCCGACGCTCTGCCCGGCTTGTCGGGAACCGGTCGGCGGCAGCGGTCTGTGCGCGTCGTGCTGGTCGAGGCTTTCCCTCATCGCGCCGCCGTACTGTCCGCGGCTCGGTATTCCGTTCGCCTACGATCCCGGCCCGGGCGTGCTGTCGATGCAGGCGATTGCCGACCCGCCGGCCTATCACCGGGCGCGTGCCGCGGTGCGCTACGACGATATTGCCCGTTCGCTGGTCCATGCCCTGAAATATGGTGACCGGCTCGATCTTGCGCCGGCGATGGGCCGTTGGATGGCGCGCGCCGGGCGCGAGTTGCTGGACGGCGCCGATGCCTTGGTGCCGGTGCCGTTGCACTGGCGACGGCTGTGGACTCGCCGCTTCAACCAGTCGGCTCTTTTGGCGAAAGCGATATCGCGCGAATCCGGCGTTGCCGTTGGCGACGCCATGCTCAAGCGCGTTAAGGCCACCGCGCAGCAAGTCGGACTGTCGCAGACTGAGCGGGCGCAGAACGTTCAAGGTGCGTTCCGTGTGCCGGACGAGGGCCGGGCGACCGTGGCCGGGCGCCGGCTGGTGCTGATCGACGACGTGTTGACCTCCGGGGCCACCTCGGACGCCTGCGCCCGCGCGCTCTTGCGGGCCGGTGCCCAAAGCGTGGATCTGCTGGTGTTTGCCCGGGTTGTCGACGCGATTGAAGCCCCCATATAACATGGCCTTTCCAATTCCAACGAACCAACGCCGAAGCCGCCCATGCCGCCTGTCGAAATCTACACCACGCCCTATTGCCCTTATTGCATGGACGCCAAGGCCCTTCTGAGGAAGAAGAATGTCGCGTTCGCGGAGATCGACGTCAGCCGCGACCGGGATTTGCGCAGCAAGATGATCGAGCGCGCCCACGGCCGAACGACGGTGCCGCAGATTTTCATCGGCGCGACCCACGTCGGCGGCTGCGACGATCTCTATGCTCTCGACGGCGAGGGCAAGCTCGACACGCTCCTCAATGCCGGGAGCCCATCGCCATGAGCGCGCAACGGGGCGGGAATTCGACCTTCCGCGTCGGCCTGGTCCAAATGCGTTCGAGCCGCCTGCCTGCGGCCAATCTCGACGTCGCCGCGAAGCTGATCGGCGAAGCCAAGGACGCCGGCGCCGACTATGTGCTCACGCCTGAGATGACCAACCTCATGGAGGCGAGCCGCGATCGGCTGCTCGCCGCCATTGTCGACGAAGAACAGGATTCAAGCCTTGCCACGTTCCGTGAGCTGGCGCGTAAACTTGCCATCCACCTGCACATCGGCTCGCTTGCGGTGAAGGCCGCGCCCGACAAGGCGGCCAACCGCTCGTTCCTGATCGATCCGCGGGGCGAGATCGTTGCGCGTTACGACAAGATCCATATGTTCGATGTCGATCTTGCGGGGGGTGAAACCTATCGCGAGTCGCGCAGCTACCGCCCCGGCGAGAGCGCTGTCCTGCACGACCTGCCTTGGGGCCGCCTCGGCCTGACCATTTGTTACGATCTGCGCTTTCCCTCGCTTTACCGGGCGCTTGCGGAGGCCGGTGCGTCGTTCCTCGCTGTTCCGTCGGCATTCACGCAGCAAACGGGCGAGGCGCATTGGCATGTTCTGAATCGCGCGCGTGCGATCGAGAACGGCTGCTATGTGTTCGCGGCGGCACAGGCGGGCCGGCATGAGAACGGTCGCGAAACGTTCGGTCATTCGCTGGTGGTCGATCCTTGGGGTCGCATCGTTGCCGAGGGCGGCGTGGAGCCCGGCATCGTGCTGGCGGACGTTGATCCCGCCGCTGTCGCGGCCGCACGTGCCCGCGTGCCGTCGCTGCAGCACGGCCGACGCTTTGAGCTGGCCGAGCCGCTGGCGGAACCGATGCATCTTCGGGCTGTCGGGGGGCCGGCATGATCCGCTATTCGCTCGTGTGCGAGCGTAAGCACCCGTTCGAAATCTGGTTCAAGAATTCCGCCGATTACGACAAGCAGTCGAAGCGCGGACTGGTGACGTGCCCGTCTTGCGGTTCGGCCAAAGTCGAGAAGGCGCTCATGGCGCCGTCGCTCGGCCGCGGCGCGAAGAGCCCAGCCGCGCCGGTTGCCGAGGCGCAAACGCCGGAAGCACAGCCGCCGGAAGCGCCGTCGGCGGTCGGCAACAAATCGCCGGTTGCGATGATGTCGCCGCAGGAGCGCGAGTTCCGCTCCAAGCTGAAGGAATTGCGCGACCACCTTATCAAGAATGCCGAAAACGTCGGCGGCCGTTTTCCGGAAGAAGCCCGCAAGATGCACTATGGCGAAGCCGAGCACCGCTCGATCTATGGCGAAGCCTCGCCGCAGGAGGCAAAGGAACTGCTCGACGAAGGCGTCGAGTTGCATCCGCTTCCCATGCTGCCCGACGAGCGGAATTAGCGACTCACGCGATCCGAATCCGTTCTCACGGATTGAGGCGCAACAACGCGCTCGCCCTGAGCACATGCGACATTTTGTGCCACATCGGCGCCATTTCTGAGTCCAATTGCCGGTTGCCGGGTGGCCAATCCGGCTCGATTGCCTTAAGTTCAACTCTTCCCACAAATCGCCGAGGAGATGGACCCATTCATAGTCCCAATGGAAGCTCTGACTTCACTGCCTTTTCTCAGATCAATGCGTCGAAAGCCAACTTCGACGACATCTACAAGATGGCCGACCCCCGCGCCTATTTTTCGGTTCTAGGCGCCCTGGACTACATGATTCCGGACGTTGCCGAGCCGGTCGTCCGCCAGATCCTGACGGCGACGGCCGAGGTCGAAGGCGGCGCCGGCCCGGTGGTTCTCGACGTCGGCTGCTCGTATGGCATCAACGCTGCCCTTCACCGGTTCCGGCTCAACTTCGACACCTTGCGGCGACGTTATGCGCGGCGTGAAATGGCGGCGCTCAGTCCCGATGTCATGACGAGTTTCGACCAGAATTATTTTGCCGCGTGGCCGGATACGGGTCAGGGGCGCTTCATCGGGCTCGATGTTTCCAAGCCTGCGATCCGCTATGCCAAGACGGTCGGGCTGCTGGATGACGGCATCGCGGCGGATCTCGAGACAAATTCTCTGACTCCCGACCAGGCGAAGATCGTCAGCAGGGCCAATGTGATCCTCGCGACCGGTTGCGTCGGGTATGTGACGGAGAAGACCTATCGCAAGCTGCTCGATACGATGAGCCGGGCGCCGTGGGTCATTTCCTTCGTGCTGCGGATGTTCCCTTACGAGCCGTTGGCGGAGGTTCTTGCGGAACGCGGACTGGTCACAGAACGTCTGCAAGGCGCGACCTTTGTGCAGCGTCGTTTTCGGGACATCGAAGAATTCGAAAGTACCGTCGTGGCTATGAAAGAGCGCGGCGTCGATACGACCGGCTTCGAGTCCGAGGGACTGTTCCACGCGGACCTGTTCCTGTCGCGGCCCGAAGCCGACGCCGCGGCGCTGCCGCTGGAAACGCTTGTGACCGTGACGAGCGGTCGCAACAAAACAATCGGTCCGCGATATGTCGAGGTCGATGCCGACCAGGGCATGCAGGTGGCGCTGGTTCCGTAAGGTTCGAGCAACGGATAGGCCCGATCCCGGCGCGAGATGCCGGGATTTCGCCGCGACTATCTCTCCTGCACCCAGATCAACAGTGCGCAGCCAACGACGATCAGGACGATGCCGATGGCATCGCGCCGGCTGGTTGCTTGCTTGAATGCGAACAGCGTTATGGCCTGGGCGAACAGCACCTCGACCAGCGCCAGCGTGCGAACGTTGGCGACGCTGGTCAAAGCGAAAGCGAGGAACCAGAACTCCGATGCCACCGCGCCCATGAAACCGGCGAACAGCGACGGCCGCCAGGCGCGCATGATGGCCGTCAGCACCTTGCGATCGCGGACGGCGAGATAGAGCGTCAGCGTTGCGGCCTGCATCACCAGGCCGACGGCCACGGTGAAGGTGGCCGCCATCACGAAGCTCGGCAGGCCGAGCGAAAGGATGGCACCACGATAGCCGACCGCGGAGATGGCAAACATCGCGCCCGAGAACAGGCCGAGCAACACCGACCGCAGGCCGCCTTCCAGCGCTGCCTTGCCCTTGAGTGAGATAACGACAACACCGGCCGTCGCGACCAGGATGGCGGCGATGGTGCCGGGCGTTACGCGATCGCCGAGAAAAATGAGCCCAAAGGCGGCCGCCTGGATCGCTTCGGTTTTGATGTAAGCGATGGTGACCACGAACGAGCGGTCGTTCATGGTCGCAAGCATCAGCGCGGTGGCAAGAATTTGCGCGCCGGCGCCGAGCACCGCCCAGGGCCAGAACACGCCGGGTGGGTTCGGCAGCGCCGAGCCGGTCAAGAACACAATTCCCGCCAGGATCGCGAGCGCGAACGGAAAGCCGAACAGGAAGCGCACATGGGTGGCGCCGACGGTGCCAAGCGTGGCGGTCAACTCCCGCTGCATGGCGTTGCGCGCGGTCTGCCCCGCGGCAGCGAGAAGCGTGAATGGAATCCAGAGCAGGCTCGTGGCGAACATGGGCGCGCTTTCAACGGGACAGCGGTTTTATTGCCGCGCTTCGCGGCTGGCAGTCTTACGAAGGCGTGGGGTATCGGGACAAGCCCCGACCGGAACGTGGCTGGTCTGCGCGGGCTGCTTACGCCGGTTTCTCCGCCACCATCATGTAATTGACGTCGGTGTCGCGCGAAAGCTGCCAACGGTCCGCTAGCGGGTTGTAGATTACGCCTTGATCGGCCACGACGGTGAGCCCGCTTCGCTCCATCGCGATCTCCAACTCGTTGGGCGTCACGAACTTGTCCCAACGGTGGGTGCCGACCGGCAGCCACCGCAGCACGTATTCCGCGCCGACGATGGCGAGTGCAAAGCTCTTGAGCGTGCGGTTGAGCGTGGCGGCGATCATGATGCCGCCGGGCTTGACCATGTCGGCGCAGCTTTGGACAAACAGCGGCACGTCGGCGACGTGCTCCACCACCTCCATCGCCAGCACCACGTCGAACCGCTCGCCGGTCGCGGCCAACTCCTCCGCCGTGCTGCAGCGGTAGTCGATGGCAAGCCCGCTCTGGGCGGCATGCTCGGCGGCCACGGCGATGTTGGTTTCGGAGGGGTCCACCCCCACCATCGAGGCCCCGAGCCGGGCCAGCGGCTCCGACAGCAGGCCGCCGCCACAGCCGATGTCGAGCATCCGCAGTCCCTGCATCGAATCGAGCCGCCGGGCGTCGCGATCGAACCGCGCCGCCGCCTGGTCGCGGACATAGCCGATGCGCACCGGATTGAATTTGTGCAGCGGCGCCATCTTGCCGCGCGGGTTCCACCACTCGGAGGCGAGCGCGGAAAACCGTTCGACCTCGGCTTGGTCAATGGTGTCTCGTCCGGATGGACCCTGGCGCTGTGCTTTCGGGGCCATGCCCGCTCTCTCGTCCTGCTCTTCGAAGGCCAATCCCGGGCGCCGCGGTTGCGGCCCCCGAACCTCGCCGGTATGTATACGCGCCTTTTTGGGTTGGCGCTCCAGTGGGTCGCGCCACCGGTTCTTAAGTGTTTGGAGACGCCTCGCGTGGCTCGGCTTGTGATGAAATTCGGCGGAACGTCGGTCGCCGATATCGACCGCATCCGCAATGTGGCGCATCATGTCAAGCGTGAGGTGGATGCCGGCCACGAAGTGGCGGTGGTGGTGTCGGCCATGTCCGGCAAGACCAACGAGCTGGTAGCTTGGTGCCGGACGGCATCACCCCTGCATGACGCCCGCGAATACGACGCCGTGGTGGCTTCGGGCGAGCAGGTCACCTCGGGCCTGCTGGCGATCACGTTGGAAGGCATCGGTGTCAACGCCCGCTCCTGGCAGGGCTGGCAAATCCCGATCCTGACCGACAATGTCCACGGGTCGGCGCGCATCGCCGACATCGACGGTGGCGAGCTGATCAAGCGCTTCAAGGAGCGCAAGGAGGTTGCGGTCGTCAGCGGCTTCCAAGGCGTTCACAAAGAAACCGGCCGCATCACCACGCTGGGCCGTGGCGGCTCGGACACCTCGGCGGTGGCGATTGCGGCCGCGATCAAGGCCGATCGTTGCGACATCTACACAGACGTCGATGGCGTCTACACCACCGATCCGCGCGTGGTGCCCCGTGCCCGGCGCCTCGATAGGGTTGCGTTCGAGGAGATGCTGGAACTGGCCTCGCTCGGCGCCAAGGTGTTGCAGGTGCGCTCGGTCGAGCTTGGCATGGTGCACAAGGTGCCGATCTTCGTGCGCTCGAGCTTCGCCAAGCCGGAGGATATCGACCCCTACGGCACACCGCCGGGCACCCTCATCTGCAACGAGGAGGACATTGTGGAACAGCAGGTTGTCACCGGCATCGCCTTTTCCAAGGACGAGGCTCAGATCTCCGTTCGCCACGTGCCGGATAAGCCGGGCGTCGCCGCGGCGATCTTTGGACCATTGGCGCACGCCAGCATCACCGTCGACATGATCGTGCAAAACGTGTCGGCCGATGGCGCCACCACGGATCTCACCTTCACGGTGCCGGCGGGAGATTATCGCCGCGCGACGGATGTGCTGGAAAAGGCGAAGGGCACGATCGGCTTCAAGCGCATCGACGGTGAGACCGAGGTTGCCAAGGTGTCGGTCATCGGCATCGGTATGAGGAGCCATGCCGGCGTTGCCGCCGATGCCTTCAAGGCGCTGGCCGGCCGTGGCGTCAACATCCGCGCCATTACCACCTCGGAAATCAAGTTCTCGGTGCTGATCGATGCGGCCTATACCGAGCTTGCGGTGCGCACGCTGCATTCGCTCTACGGGCTGGACCAATAGCCGCGGTTACGCCGACCCTCGCTCCGCTATCGCACTGATGTGATGGCGTGCCGAGTTCCCGGAAAAGCAACACAACACCACGCGCGCGACGCCGCGCGGGCTTTCGGACAAGCCTGAGATAACGGTATCGACTGCGATCCGTGCCGCCCGCTCCGCCGGAAAGCGATAGACGCCGGTCGAGATCGCGGGAAAGGCGATGGACCGCAGGCCGTTGTCGCCGGCGAGCGCCAGCGCCGTGCTGTAGCAGGAGGCGAGCAGGTCCGGCTCGCCGTTGCCGCCGCCGCTCCACACCGGTCCGACGGCATGAATGACGTGCCGAGCCGGCAGATCGTAACCGCGCGTGATCTTGGCCGAGCCGGTGGCGCAGCCGCCGAGCGTCCGGCACTCCGCCAAAAGCTTCGGCCCTGCAGCGCGATGGATCGCGCCGTCCACCCCGCCGCCTCCCAGCAAAGAGGTGTTGGCCGCATTGACGATGGCATCGACATCGAGGGTGGTGATGTCGGCCACCATCACCTCGATCCGCGATGGGCCGGCCGTGGCCGTCAGGAGCACGGGCTGCATCCCACCAGCGTAGCACAGCTTGCGCTTGACCGGCTGCAGCCGGCCGCGTTTGCTGTGCCGATCATAACCGGCATCAGACCGGGACATCGGGAGGGAGCAACTATGAAATCCGTTGCATTCGGAATTGCAGCGGCCGCCATCGCGGTCGCGTTCGTTCAAGTGGAGCCTGCGGCGGCGCAAAGCTGGCCGTCCAAGCCGATCCATCTCATGGTCGGCTTCGGCGCCGGTGGCGGCACTGACGTCGCCACCCGCATCGTCGCCGAACCGCTGGGCGATGTGCTCGGCCAGCGCATTGTGGTCGAGAACAAGCCGGGCGCCGGCGGCACCATCGCTGGCGACATCGTCGCCAAGGGCACGAAGGACGGCTATAACGCGCTGATGATTTCGACCGGCCACACCGTGGCCGCGGTGATGATCAAATCGCAGGCTTACGACGCGGTGAAGGATTTCGCCCCGGTCGGCATCGTCGCCAATTCCGCCATCGCCATCGTCGTGCCGAAAGACTTTCCGGCCAACGACCTCAAGGGCCTGATTGACCTCATCAAGGCCAACCCCGGTAAATACAATTACGGCACCGTCGGTATCGGCTCGACGCAGCATCTCACCGCCGAGCTGTTCCGTCAGCGCGCCGGGTTGAAGGTGCAGGCGGTGTCGTTCCGCACCACAGGTGAGGTTGTGACGGCGCTGCTGCGCAAGGATGTCGCTTACGCTTTTGATATTGCGCATGCCGTGCGCGGTCAGGTGGCGTCGGGACAGTTGAAGCTGATCGCGGTTTCGACCGGCAAGCGGTTTCCCTCGATCCCTGACGTTCCGACGATGATCGAATCCGGGATGCCGGGCTTCGAGGTCAACGGTTGGTACGGCTTGGTCTACCCGACCGGCGTGCCGGCAGCTGTCATCGCCAGGACGCACGACGGACTGCGCGAGGTTTTGTCGCGCGATACGGTCAGGAAGAAGCTCGCCAACATCGGAGCGGAGGCAGCGCTGTCGACGCCGGAGCAGTTCAAGAAACTGATCGCCGACGAGATCGCGCGCTGGCGCGACGTGGCCAAAACCGCAGGCTTGCAGCCGCAATAGCGAGGCGGGGAATTGACGCTCCGCCTTGGCTCGGCTTCATGCTAAGGCGCGGCCGAAAGGCCGTGCCTCGATGTATGGTATGCGGTCACCACGGTATCGGAACGAATGCGCTTTTCCACCCCGCTGATCCCCGCAACACTGATCAAGCGCTACAAACGGTTCCTGGCCGATGTGGCGCTGCCGGCTGGCGAGACGATTACGGTACACGTCGCCAACCCGGGCGCGATGACGGGGCTCGCGACACCGGGCGCGCGGGTGTGGCTGTCGAAGTCGGACAACGCCAAACGCAAGCTGCCGCATAGCTGGGAGCTGGTGGAGGTCGATTTCGGCGGCGGCGCGGAGCTGGTCGGCGTCAACACCGCCCACCCCAATCCGTTGGTCGGCGCGGCGCTGGCAGCGGGCGCGATCCCGGAGCTTGCCGGTTACGACACCATCCGCCGCGAAGTGAAATACGGCAAGAACTCCCGCGTCGACTTCCTGCTGGAGAGCGCGACGCGCCCTCCATGTTATGTCGAGATCAAGAACGTGCACTTGATGCGTCGGCCGGGCCTTGCCGAATTTCCCGACGCTAAAACCGAACGTGGCGCCAAGCATCTTGTCGAACTCGGCGACATGGTCGAACAAGGCGCACGCGCGGTCATGCTGTATGTGATCCAGATCGGCTCGGCCACGCGCTTCAAGCTCGCCCGCGATATCGATCCGAAATACGGCGCGGCTTATGACGCCGCGCGGGTGCGCGGCGTCGAGGCTTTGGCCTGGAAGTGCCGGATCGAACAGGGCGGCATCGCCATCGACACGCCGGTGCCGATATTGGAGTGAGATGGGCGCGCCGCGTTAGCGCCGGTGCTGCATCGAATACGGCGTCACCCGCGGGCTTGACCCGCGGGTCCATCTCTCTTCGAAAAAAGCTGGATTGCCGGCTCAAGCCCGGCAATGACAAGGTTGAATAGGACGCGCCGACTATGAAGCGGCGGCGATGTCGGCCATCGCCGCCATTCCACTTTTTTAGCTCTTGATGAACGTGCCGTTGCGCAGTTCGTGCACCGCCTGCTGTAGCTCGGCCTGGGTGTTCATCACGATCGGCCCGTACCAGGCGACCGGCTCCTCGATCGGCTTGCCGGACACCAGCAGGAAGCGGATGCCTTCCTCGCCGGCCTGCACCGTCACCTCGTCGCCGCGGTCGAACACGATCAGCGAACGGTTGCCGGTCTGTTCGCGGAGCGTCACCTCCTGGCCGTCGACCTGCTTTTCAGTCAGCACGCCGAACGGCTTGCTCGACGAAGCGAACGCGCCGGAGCCCGCGAAGATGTAAGCGAAGGCGTGGCGGTCGACCTCGACCTTGAACGTCTTTTTCCGGCCTGGCGGTACCGAGATATCGAGATAGCGCGGGTCGGCGGCGACGCCTTCCACGGGGCCTTTCTTGCCCCAGAAATCGCCGGTGATGACCCGCACCTTGGTGCCGTCGTCGTCGACAATCTCCGGAATGTCGTTGGCCTTGATGTCCTGGTAGCGCGGCGCCGTCATCTTCAGCGAACGCGGCAGGTTGGCCCAGAGCTGGAAGCCATGCATCCGGCCCAGCGCGTCGCCGCGCGGCATCTCCTGATGCATGATGCCCGAGCCCGCGGTCATCCATTGCACATCGCCGGCGCCGAGGACGCCCTTGTTGCCCAGGCTGTCGCCATGATCGACCTCGCCGGCGAGCACATAAGTGATCGTCTCGATACCGCGGTGCGGGTGCCAGGGAAAGCCGGCTTTGTAGTCGTCGGGCCGATCGTTGCGGAAGTCGTCCAGCAACAGGAATGGGTCGAACTCCTTGGTGTCGCCGAAGCCGAAGGCACGGCGCAGATGCACGCCCGCACCCTCCATCGTGGGTTTGGATTCGATGATCTTCTTCACCGGTCGGATGGACATGACTCACTCACCTTTCCGGACCGCGCTTCACACGAGCCGCGGTCGCTTCTCTACGGTTTCATCTCAAGCGGCGCTCTGCGCCTTTGCGGGTTCGGCCAGCTTCGCCACCAGTGCGGCAAACTGGTCGAGGAAGGATTTCAGAAAGCCTCGCGTGCTCTCGTCGGTCACCACGTCATTGGCATCGATCAGGCCGGGCTTGAACTGCAGATAGGCTTCGCCGCCGGCGAGCACGACACCCTGCGCACCCAGAATCTGCCGCAAGTGCTGCTGCGCCAGCGCCGTGCTGATCGCGCCCTGCGAGGTGCCGGTGACGGCCACGACCTTGCCGGTCCAGGAGTTCTTGCCCCAGGGCCGCGCGCCCCAGTCGATGGCGTTCTTTAGCACCGCGGGGATCGAGCGGCTGTGCTCGGGGGTGACGATCAGGATACCGTCGGCCGCGGCCAGTTCCGATTTGAACCGGACCACGCTCGGGGTCAGATTGTTCTCGTCGTCCTGGTTGTAGAGCGGCAGATCGTCAATCTGCGCGAACTTGAAATCGAGCTTATCGCCGCCGAGCTTCGCCAGCGCCTGGGCCAACTTGCGGTTGATGGATTCGCGGCGGTTGCTGCCGACGACAAGAGCGATCTTGAATCGGGCCATGACAGTGTTACCTTCCAGTACGTGGTTACGAGTTTATACTGAGGCTAGATAAATGACTGCACGGCGCAAGCAAGAAGGCACATCGGTGTTACCGGGTAACCTGCACGTGCCCGAAGATTGCCGGGCGGTCAGCGAGGTGCTGTCGCGGGTCGGCGACAAGTGGACCATCCTGGTGGTCGGTGAACTGGGAAATGGCCCCCGACGATTTAACGAAATCCGCCGCTCGCTCGGCAGCATCTCGCAGCGGATGTTGACCTTGACGCTGCGGGGGCTGGAGCGCGACGGCATGGTGCTGCGCACGGTGTTTCCCACCGTGCCGCCGCGCGTCGAATACGAACTGACCGAGCTTGGCCGCTCGCTGCTCGAGCCGGTGAGCGGGCTCGGCCTGTGGGCGCGCCAGCACAGCGCTGCCATCCAGGAGGCGCGCCGGCGCTTCGATGAAACGGCCGCGAACGCGAATGCATAGAGCGTTCGCTTGCTTTGCGGGGCCAAGTCCTTAAATTGCGAGGAACCATGACGTACGTTGAAGCGGTCGCCGCGCCGCTGCGAAAAACCGGGCAAATCAAGCTGCACGGCAAGAATGCCTTCGAGGGCATGCGCAAGGCTGGACAACTGGCCGCGCGGTGCCTCGATATGCTGGTCGATGAGATCAGGCCTGGCGTTACCACGGACACCATCGACCGGCTGGTGGCGGACTTCGGCCGCGATCACAAGGCTCTGCCGGCGACGCTGATGTATCGCGGCTACCGCAAATCGACCTGCACCTCGATCAATCATGTCGTCTGCCACGGCATTCCGGGCGAAAAGCCGATGAAGGAAGGCGACATCGTCAATGTCGACGTCACCTATATTCTCGACGGCTGGCACGGCGATTCCAGCCGGATGTACGCCGTGGGCGCGATTCCGCGCCGCGCAGAACGGCTGATCGAAGTGACCTACGAAGCCATGATGCGCGGCATCGCCGTCATCAAACCCGGCGCCACCACCGGCGACATCGGCGACGCCATCCAGAGCTACGTCGAAGCGCAGCACATGAGCGTGGTGCGCGATTTCTGCGGCCACGGCCTCGGCCGTCTGTTCCACGACGAGCCGAACATTGTCCACGTCGGCCGGCC